>CAYNOF010001035.1:0-12518 GCA_964398335.1 uncultured Rhizobiaceae bacterium | reverse complement strand
GTGTTTTTTCCGGGTGTGGGGGGGCGCGCGCCCCCCGCGGCCCGCGGGCCCTGGCCGCCCCAATCTGCCGCGGGGGGCCCGCCGGCGCTCCCAAGAAGACGAGAGAAGCCGTGGTTATTGCGCGACGAAGTATTCCACGTTGTCGCGGCTGAGCGGCGACCACACGTCGCCGGCGGTGCGCGAGCCGTCGCTGCGCGCGTTGGTCGGGCCGCCGCAGGTGACGTTGGGATAGAACGCGCCGTCGAGCTTGGTCGAGCCGGGCCCCGGCGTGACGATCGCGGTGTGGGCCATGCCGGCATCGGCGAGGCCAGCGACCACCACGTCGCCCTGGTTGGCGCGCTCCTGTGCGGCGCGGGCATCGATCGTCGTCCAGTTCTGGCGCATGTAGGCGACCTGCTGGTCGGCCGGCTTGCCGCCGAGCCCGGCGATGCGCAGCCTCTCGGTGACATGGGCCACGGACTGGTGGCAGTAGCCGGGGTGAAGGTCGTGGCCCTCGCGCGCCAGCCGCGCCAGCTGCTCGCCGGTCAGGCGGCCGGGACCGGCATCGACACCATCGCCCATGCCGAACAGGCGCCTGATGAAGCGCCACAAGGACCACGTTGTGGCGGTGTTGCGGTAGCGGTCGTCGTAGTCGGTGTAGCTCGTGTAGCTGCTGCTGCTGTCGTCGTGCCACGAGCGCGTGCTGCGGTCCGACCCGGAGTCGAGCGACGTGATCGGCTCCGTGCTCGCCGGCGACGGATTGCTTGCGGCCTCGTCGGTCTTCGACCCCAGATCCGACTCGTAGCCGCCTTCGGAGTAGGCCATGCGCAGCTCCCCTTTGCCCAAGCCTAGGCCGGATCGCAGGGCAGACCAAGCAGCCGCATGTAGCCGTCCGCCATCCGGTCCAGGCTGAACACGTCCTGCGCCCGGCGCCGGCCTGCCTGGCCCATCTCGATGCGGCACCGCGGCGTGCCGAGCAGCCTCTCAAGCGCCTGCGCGAGGCTGCCGGCGTCGCCGCGTGCCGCGAGGTAACCGGTCACGCCGTCGATGACCTGCTCGTTCATGCCGCCGACATCGGTGGCGATGACCGCGAGCCCGTGCGCCATCGCTTCGAGCGACGCGTTGGGGCAACCGGCGGGCTCGGCGACGAGGGCGAAGGCGTCGAGGCCGGGCAGGAACGCATCGGCGGCGACGTGGCCGAGCCAGCGGACGGGAAGGTCGTCGGCGGACCGCCTGAGTTCCGCCGCGTATTGCTCCTGACCGATATCGGGCGCACCGCCGACGAGGAGCTCGAACGAGGCATGGTGCGGCCGCAGATGCCGCACGGCATCGAGCAGCTGCTCGAGCTTCTTGTCGGGCCCGATGCGGCAGAGCGTGCCGATCGCCAGCCGCGAGCGTTCGGCAGGCGCCACGGCGGGTCGCTGCGGCACGCCGTTGGGAATGACGTGCACCGGGCGGCCCAACGCCTCCGCGGCAACCGGAAGCTCGCGCGCGTACTTCACCACGACGCCGTCGAGCACGCCGCCGTAATCGAGCGGCGAGAGGAAGGGCAGGTTCTTCGCCGGCGCAGCGAAGTAGCGCTGCAGCGAGCGGAAATACATCTCGCCGGGGCTGACGTCGAAGATCCGATAGCCGATGGCGAGATCGCCGATGCGCACCTTCATCTCGGTGATGGCGTTCCAGTAGACGATGCTGGCGTAGCGCCCGCGATCGGCGAAGGCGACGGCATGGTCGGCAAGCGCGCGCAGATCGCGCTGGATGGCCGAGGGCATGGCCACGATGGTGTGACCCGCGCCCTGCATGCGCTGCGTGCCCGGGCTGGGGCGTTCCCGAGTCTCGCCGACCAGCAAGGCGGCGCAGCGCACGGCGCGCCGCCGCAGCTCGTCCATCAGGCGCGACAGGCTCGTTTGCGCGCCGCCGACGGCGAAGTCGTTGCACACGAAGAGCACGCCGTCCTTCGCCGGCGCGTCGTGCGCCAGCGTGCGGCGCACGAGGCTGGCATAGCGCCGCGACATGGACGCGGCGGAGAACGTGTCGCGCTCGGCCGCCGGCTGCGCGCGACCGCCGGCGTGCGACGCCAGGATCGCGGCGGCGAAGTCCTGCGGCGCGGCGCAGGGATCGACGAAGCGGCAGCGTTCGACGCGACGCTGCAGCTCTTCGGCGCCGTTGGTGCGGCTGGCGACGATCGGCAGGCCCGAGCGGGCCGCTTCGATCTGCGACAGGCTCAGCCCCTCATAGGCGCTCGTGCTGAGATAGACGTCTGCCAGTCGCATCAAGGCACCGACATCCTCGACGGGGCCGACGCGGTGGACGAAATCCGGCGTGTCGGCGGCGGCTGCACGATGTCCCGCGATGATGGCGTGGGCGTCGACGCCGCGCTCGCGCAGCGCCGCGATGATCGGCGCCACCCTGTCGAGGCGCTTCTGCGGCCGGTCGTTGGCGACGCTCAGCACGACCAGCGCGTCGGAGGAGATGCCGAGGCTTTGGCGCGTGATCGGCGATCCGATGGCCCGCCGCTCCTCGGTGCCGTTCCATGCCGTGCGCACGGGATGCAGCCCGTCGGCGCGCGCCTGTCGCGAGACGCCGAGCGAGCAGCCGATGACGAGCTGCATCGGGCGCGCGGCCGCCGCGTAGCCCGGCGGCCAGCCCTGGCGATCGTTGTGCAGGGTGAGAAGGCAGGGGCGATCGAGGCGGGCGAGCGCGCCGAGCAATTCCGCGGGCAGCAAATGCAGGCTGAGCGCGTCGGCCGCCCAGATGCGCAGCTCTTCGCCCAGGCGACGAAGCCGGTCGACGCCGTTTGCCGCACCGTCATACGCCAGGAACGCGTGCGGTCCGGCATCCAGCGCCTCGCGTTGCGGCCGCTCGAGGATGAACAGGCGCGCCGTGATGCCCTGGGCGGGCAGCAGCCGGGCGAGATCGGCCGCGACCTTCTCGGCGCCGCCGACATGCAGCGAGGTGATGCAGATCGCGAGCCTGACACGCAGATCGCGCCGCGCGCCCAGGCCCGAGGCGGGGATCAGCCGGTGCGTCGCGCCGCATCTGAGGATCGCATCCATCAGGCTCGACGCGGTACCGAGCCGCTCGGCCAGCGCACCGGGTGCGCCGACCGCGACGATCGCCGGCTCCGGCAGATGCGTCGGCGGAGTTGGGTCCAGCACGCCCGCCTGGCGCTCGAAGACGTCGCGCCAGGCGCCTTCGGGCATGCCCGCCTCGTCCAGCGGTGGGCCGATCAGGATGGCGGGCGACGCGCGGCCGAACCGCAGCAGGGCAGGGCTGTGCAGCACCGTGCCGGCCCGCAGCAGCCACACGATCCGCTCGCCCGCCATGGCCTGCGCGAGATCACTGAACGGCGCGGATGACGCCGCCAGCCCGTGCTCGCGCAGGACGCGCACGCTGCGTCGCACCAGCCAGGCCGGCTCGTCGCGATGCCACACCACGATCTTCGGCGGCCGCGGCGCCTCGCGGCGCGCCCCGACCCTGCGCAGAAAGCCGAGTAACGCCACGCGGCATGCCCTGGTTGTCGATCCCCGCGCAGTATAGGGGCCGCGATGCGAGTCGTGCCTAGCGCTTCGCCGCGTCGGCGGCCAGCCGCGCCGTGCCCTCGCAGATCGTCACGATGCTGGCGGTGGTGCCCTGCAGGCGGACATGGCGCGCCGCCATCGACGGGCTCACGAGGTAGTCCTTGCCGCCGTACCTGATGATATCGGCGTGACGCGAGGGGCCGGCGTCCCGCAGCGCGGCGATGACGGCCGCGTTGCCGGCATCGGGCAGCAGGTGAACTGTCCAGTCGATCAGGTGGTAGGCCTGCTGCGCATCGCCGCGGATGCCGATATGCACCGCCGTCGACGGCTTGCCGCTGCCCACCACGTCGACGGCCGCGTGCTCGACCACCAGTTTGCCCTCGCCGATCGCCGCGCGCAGCCGGGGAACGCCGATCTCCTCCGCCCGTGCGTCGTAGCGGCTGGCGGCAATGGTGACCGCGCCGGGGGCGCCCAGCGGCTTCTGGCTGTCGAGCTCGCGTTGCGCATCGGGCCGGTAGCGGTCCTGCGCGATGTGGCGGATCAGGTCGGGCGTCAGTTGCGCGGGCTCGGCGCGCGACCAGATCCGGGCGAAGGGCGGGATCAGCTGGTCCTCGGGGATCGCCCGCACGAGCGAGGGGCCCGAGGCGCCGCTGAGGGAATCGGCGATGGCCGCCAGCCGCTTGCACAACGGCGTGGTGGCGCCGTTGCCGATGGCGACCAGCCTGCTCTGGCTGGCGCTGTTCTGCGCCTGCACGGATGCCGCCATCAGGATCGTGGCCAGTGCGGCCGCCGTGTACCGGTGTCTCATGTCGATCTCCCCAATTCATCGATGGCGGCGAGCATGGCCCGATGGTTTGCAAAGCCTGTGTGGGTGCGGTGCAGGCCGATCCGGCTTTCTCCGCATTTCCGCGTACGGCCGCGCACACCTGGGGCAAAAAAGAGGTCGCGATGCCGGGGCCCGATTTTCTCCGCATTCGCGGTCCCGAGTGCGGAGCCTGTGAGCACTTGGGGTCCCGATGACCGACTATGTTGAGCGCGGCGTCACCGTCCGCGCGACCGGCGCAGCGGCGCGGCGCGCCGAGACCCTGGCCGGGGCGCTGCTGCTGCGCGATGCCCATCCCGTCGCGCTGATCGCGCTTGGCGGTGCCGTGGTGCTGGCCGCCGCCTGGGCGGTGTTCTCGCCGCCGATCGTGTTCTCCCGCGAAATGACCTGGGATCTGCTGTTCAACCTCAGCGGTGGCTGGCATGTGCGCGCCGGCCATGTGCCGAACGTCGACTTCCACGAGCCGGTCGGCCCGCTGAACTTCTGGCTCACGGCGCTGGGTTTCGAACTCGTCGGCACCGGGCCGCGGGCGCTGCTGGTCGGCATCGCCATCGTCGCCGCCTTCATCTTCGCGGCCGCGACCCTGGCCGCGTATCGCCGCCTGCCGCTCTTGCCCGCGGTGGTCTTCGTCGTCTTCGTCAGCCTGCTGGTGCTGCAGCCGGCCAATGTCGGCGACGCGCCCAACGCCTATTCCTTCGCCATGGCCTACAACCGCTACGGCTGGAGCGGCGTATCGCTGATCGCGCTGATCGTCTTCCTGCCGCCGCGCCGCGGCCGTCGGGCCGATGTCGCCGAGATGGCGGTCGTGGCGGCGATCCTGGTGGCGCTGTTCCTGATGAAGGTGACCTACTTCGTGGTCGGCGTCGCCACCGTCGTCGTGGCGCTGGGAGCATCGGCGCATGTGCGCGCGGCGTGGCGCGGCTGGTCGCTGGTGGCCTTGATCGGCCTGGGCACCGCGCTGGCGCCCTTGCACCGGCCCTATATCGCGGACCTGATCGAGGCGGCGCGCGCCGGCATCCTGCGCGCCGATGCCGCTTTCTTCTTCAACGATCTCGCCGGGTACGCGGCGCAGTACGCGGCCTTCGCCGCGGCGATCGTCGTCGCCGTCTGGCTGTGGTGGCGCGGCATGGCGCCGCTGGCAGTGGCGGTGGCGGCGGTTTTCCTGCCGGCGGCGGCGACGGCGCTGCTGTCGCAGAATTCGCAGGCGCACGACATGCCGCTGGCGATGGTCGGCATCTTCCTGCTCTACGACGCGCTGCGGGCGCAGCCCGGCAGGGCGGTGCTGCTGGCGGCGCTGCTCGCCTTCCCGCTCGGCGCGATCGCGAGTTCGGCCACCAGCGCCTTCGGCTATTACAACCGCACGAAGGCCGGCTACATGCGCGTCGTCGACTCCACCAACATGCGCGGGCTGGCGGTGCCGATGGAGCCCGATGACGTGATCGGAGCCTTCAGCGACAATCAGGGCTCGTACCGGCTGCTGAACCGTGCCCGCTTC
This sequence comes from uncultured Rhizobiaceae bacterium, assembly GCA_964398335.1. Taxonomy (GTDB): domain Bacteria; phylum Pseudomonadota; class Alphaproteobacteria; order Reyranellales; family Reyranellaceae; genus JAFAZJ01. Next base: position 6,700 of record CAYNOF010001035.1, on the reverse strand, counting down.
GTGCGCCCGCGCTACGAGCTCTCGCCGTTCGAATACGTTCAGACCCTGCTCGATGCCGTTCAGCTGCTGAAGGAGCATGGCCTGGCGCAGGGCCGCATCGTCGTGCTCGACCAGGTCAATCCACTGCCCTTCATGCTCGGGCTGGAGCCGCCGCGCGGCGGCAATCTGTGGTCCGGCGCCGGCGCGCCCGTGCTTGCCCCCGAGGCCTGGTTGTCCGGGGCAGACCTCGTGCTGATCCCGAAATTCTCGACCGCCATCACCTGGACCGAGCGCGCGCGGTCGCTCTACGGCGCCTATCTCGACGCGCACTTCCCGTATCGCGTCGAAGGCCGCAGCTGGTTCATCTGCAGCCGCCGCATGCCGGCGTCGGCGACTTCCGGGACGCCCCACTGATCAGCGGACGCGTCCGGGAACGGTTCCGTCCGCGTTCCGGAACGCGCGAGAGGAGAGGAGAGGAGAGGAGAGGAGACGAGACGAGACGACAGGAGAGGAGAAGAGAGGAGTCCCGGAGCGGGACTCGGCAGCGACACCGCAGACACTTGACGGCGGGTCGGCAGACCGGCCAAGTGAGCGCCGTCCGGCGTCCCGGGGAGGGAAGGCGGACACCCTTCGACTGCGCTTCACAAGACGGACCCCACCATGCGCCGCGCGCTCGTGCTTCTCGCGTCACTGCTGTCGCTCACCATCCTGCCGGTGCTGGCCGCCGAGCCGCCGCCGCAGGTCAAGGGGCTGTGGCTGCTGACCGAGTATCCCTCGACCGTCGCCAAGCCGGGCGAGACGACCTCGGTGAAGCTGAAGCTGCAGAACTCCGGCCTGGCGCCCGAGACGCTCGACCTGAAGGTCACCGAGAAGCCGGCCGACTGGAGGGTCGACATCCTCGGCGGCGGCCAGGTGGTCGCCGCGGCGATGCCGGCGATCAACGATTCGGTGACGCTGACCCTGCGCCTCGACGTGCCGGCCAACACGCCGGCCGGCCCCTATCCGATCACCGTCGTCGCCAAGGGTGCCACCAACAACGCCGAGCGGAAGCTCGCCATCACGGTGAGCGGCGACGTCGCCGCCAAGCTGTCGATGAAGACCCGCCTGCCGGCGCTGCGCGGCACGCCCAAATCGAGCTTCGAGTACACCTTCACGGTGTCCAACGATTCGGGCAAGGACCTGGTGGTGCGCTTCGCCGCCGAGAGCCCGCGCGGCTTCCAGCCGACCTTCACCGAGGCCTATGGCAGCAACGAGATCAACCAGATCCCGATCGAGGCCGGCCAGACCAAGGACATCAAGGTGCGCATCGGCCTGCCGCGCGACGTCGCCGCCGGCGACTACACCGTGCGCGTGCGGGCGAGCGCCGAAAACGTCACCGCCGAATCGCCGGTGACTCTGCAGATCACCGGCTCGCCCACCCTGCGCGTCTCGGGCCGCGACGGCCGTCTGAGCGGCGCGGCCGAGGCCGGCACCGAATCGCCCGTGGTGATGGTCGTGAGCAACGAGGGCAGCGCCATCGCCGAGGATATCGAGCTCACCGGCTCGATGCCGTCGGGCTGGAAGGTCGAGTTCGATCCCAAGCTGATCGACAAGCTGCCGCCGGGCGAGAAGAAGGAAGTCACCGCGCGCATCACGCCCACCGCCAAGGCGCTGGCCGGCGACTACATCGCCACGTTGCGCGCCGCGGCCAAGGCGGGCGACTCCGCCTCGGCGGATTTCCGCATCTCGGTCACCACCTCCACGCTGTGGGGCATCGTCGGCGTCGGCGTGATCGCCGTGGCGCTGCTGGTGCTGGTCGGTGCCGTGGCGCGGTTCGGCCGTCGATGAGCGACGATATCGTCATCGAGGCCCGCGGGCTGACGCGGCGCTACGGCCGCGGCCCCGCGCTCGCCGTCGATCACATCGACCTCGACATCAGGCGCGGCGAGATCTTCGGCCTGCTCGGGCCCAACGGCGCCGGCAAGACCACGACCATCCTGATGATCCTCGGGCTCACCGAGTCGACCGAGGGCACGGTCTCCGTGCTGGGCCACAACCCGCTGCGCGATCCGCTGCAGGTCAAGCGCCGCGTCGGCTACCTGCCCGATGCGGTGGGCTTCTACGACAATCTCACGGCGCGCGAGAACCTCACCTACACGGCGCGCCTGGCCGGCCTCGGCAAGGCCGAGGCCAAGCAGCACATCGAGGATTCGATCGCGCGCGTGCGGCTGTCAGATGTCATCGACAAGCGCGTCGCGACCTACTCGCGCGGCATGCGCCAGCGCCTGGGCCTGGCCGAGATCCTGATGAAGCGCGTCGAGGTGGCGATCCTCGACGAGCCGACATCGGGCCTCGACCCGCACGCCACCCACGAGCTGCTGGAGATGATCCGCGAGCTGAAGGCCGACGGCGTCGCCGTGGTGATCTCCTCGCATCTGCTCGATCGCGTGCAGAGCGTGTGCGACCGCGTGGCGCTGTTCAACAGGGGCAAGGTGGTGATGCAGGGCACCGTCGCCGAGCTCGGCGTCAAGGTGCTGGGCACGCATCACGACCTGATGGTCGAGGCCGACGGAACAGGGCTGGCCGAGCGCCTGCGCAAGGTCGAGGGGATCACCGCGATCGAGACGCCGGAGGGCGGCCGCGGCCTCGTCGTGCGGGCCGATCGCGACGTCACCGCAGAGGTCGTCGCCGAGGCGATGCGCGACGGCGGCCGGCTGCGCCAGCTGCGCGCCATCGAGCCCAGCCTCGACGCGATCTACACCCGTTACTTCGAGGGAGTGAAGGATGCGGCGTGAGGGATCGCCGTTCACCGGCACGCGCGCGGTGTTCACCAAGGAGTACGCCGACCATCTCGGCAGTGCCCGCATGCGCGTCATCGAGGCGCTGGTCGTCGTCGTCGGTGTCGTCGTGGTCTGGGTCGCGATGCGCGACCTCAAGGACAAGGTGACGCAGGACCAGTTCATCTTCCTGCGCCTGTTCACCTACGCGCCCGAATCCAACCCGGTCAACTTCGCCGGCCTGCTGACCTTCCTGATCCCGCTGGTCGCCATCGGCCTGGGCTTCGACGCCATCAACGGCGAGTTCAACCGGCGCACCATGAGCCGCGTGCTGTCGCAGCCGATCTACCGCGACGCGCTGCTGATCGGCAAGTTCCTTGCCGGTCTCGCCACGCTCGCCACCGGCCTGATCGCGCTGTGGCTGCTGGTGATCGGCGGCGGCCTGATCGTGCTGGGCGTGCCGCCCGGCGGCGAGGAGGTGGCGCGCGGCCTGGCCTTCCTGTTCATCGCCACGGCCTATGGCGGCGTCTGGCTGGCGATCGCCATGCTGTGCTCGATCCTGTTCCGCTCGGCCGCCACGTCGGCGCTCACGGCGCTCGGCATCTGGCTGTTCTTCGCCTTCATCTGGCCGGCGATCGCGCCGGCGATCTTCGAGGGCATCCTGCCGCTGATCGCGCCGCAGCGCGTGCTGGCCGGCGGCGCCACCGCCGACGACGTCGCCGGCCTGCTCGACGCGCGCCAGATCCTGATGCGCTTCTCGCCGACGGTCGTGTTCCAGGAGGCCTGGCTGGGCGTCTTCAGCCCCGACCAGTTCAACGACCAGCAGATGATGCAGATCCAGCTCGACCCGCGCCTGGCGCACCGCGTGATCCCCGGCTCGCCGCTTTCCTTCGGCCAGAGCCTGCTGATGGTCTGGCCGCAATTCACCTTCATGGTCGCCGGCGCGATCGTGATCTTCACGCTGGGCTACATCTCGTTCCAGCGGCAGGAGGTCAGGGCATAGGCGGACGCGTGGTCGGACTAACTATTGTGATAGGCGTGACCGCCATCCTGGGATCGACTCGCTCCATTGAACTGCGGCCCACAGTGTGAGGGCTGCAGTTCCCGCAGCCAGCACTACAGCGGCGAGCCAACGTCCCGGCCAACCCGGCAACGCGGAACGGACAAGTCGCCCATCTGTTCGAGTAGCCACTCTACGGGATCGCCCGTGCTCTTGGGGTCGAGCATTAACTCCCCCGATACGTGGAATAGCTCCACGGCGTCGCCAGCAGCGGCACGTGGTAGTGGCCCTCGGCCTCGGCGACGCCGAAGCGCAGCGGCACGATGTCGAGGAACGGCGTGTCGGCGGCGGGCACGCCGCGGCGCGCGAAGTGGGCGCCGATGTGGAAGCGCAGCTCGTAGACGCCGATGCGCAATGGTTGGCCGCCGACCAGCGGCTTGTCGGTGCGGCCGTCGGCGTTGGTGATGGTGCTGCCGAGCCTGGTCTCGGGGCCGTCGTCCTGCAGCTCGAGGAAGTCGATGCGCACGCCCTCGGCCGGGCGGCCCATATGCGTGTCGAGCACGTGGGTGGAGATGCGGCCGTTGACGGTGGGCTTGCCCGGTCCCTCGACCGCGCCGTCGAGGCGCAGGCGGGTGATCAGCCCGATCTCGCGCAACGCCGTCGCGCGCTCCGACGCCGCATCGTTGGTCAGTCGGCGCTCGAACTGGCGCAGGATGGAGCTGCGCGTGTGGCGGCGCACGCAGACGATGAAGGGGATGCCGAAGCGCTGCGTGTAGGCGGTGTTGAGCTGATGGAAGCGCGCGTATTGCGGCTCGCTCAGGCGATCGAGACCGGCGCCGGCCTGCTCGGCGGTCGAGTCCGCCGTCAGCGCGCCCTCGCGCGCCGCCCGGCCGGCGAGGTCGGGATGGCCACGCAGGAATCGCGTCTGCGTCTCGGCCGAGGCGGCCTCGACGACATCGAGCATCGCGCGGTGCAGGTCGGCGACGGTGGCGAAGGGGCGCTTGCCGGCAGCGCCTTCGGCCACCCACGGTGCGTGCTCGAAGATCGGACCCAGGGCGGCGACGAACGCGTCGCGCGGCATGGCGTTGAGCTGATCGAGGGTCACGGTCATGGGGTCACTGCTTTAGCAGCTTCTGCGCCGTAGCCGCACGCCTGCAGCGCCTCGAGCATGTGGCGCGGCGGCGGTGCCACCACCTCGATCGGCGGCTTGGCCGGGTAGAGCGGCAGGCGGATGGCGCGCGAATGCAGGTGCAGCGGCGCGCGCGGCGGCTTGGGGCCGTAGACCGGATCGCCCAGCACCGGACAGCCGAGCGCCGCGGCGTGCACGCGGATCTGGTGGGTGCGGCCGGTACGCGGGCGGAACTCGATCCAGGTGAGGTCGGCGCTGCGGCCTTTGACCTCGTAGTCGGTGATCGCGCTCTGGCCCTCGGGGTCGAGCACCATCTTCCAGCCGGTTTCCTTGCGGCTCTCCTTGCGCAATGCGAGGTCGATTGTGCCGCTGTCCTGCGGCGGCGCGCCGATCACCACCGCCCAGTAGGTCTTGCCGGCGAGGCCTTCGCTGAACAGGCGGCCGAGCCGGCGCAGCGCCTTGGGATGGCGGCCGAGCACGAGGCAGCCCGAGGTGTCGCGGTCGAGGCGGTGGGCGAGCGCCGGCGGCCGCGGCAGGCCGAAGCGCAGGGCGTCGAAGCCGGCCTCGAGGTTCGGACCGCCGCCCGGCCCGGCATGCACCGGCACGCCGGCGGGCTTGTCGATCACCAGCACCAGCCCGTCGCGATAGAGCACGCGGTCGGCAAGCGGGAAGGGCGGGGTGCGCATGATGGGCGATGCATGGCACGGCGTTCGCAAGGACGCCAGTTGCAGCGACGATGTCCTTTGAATAACCATTTCCGCTATAGGGATACATGTTGCGGCTGCGCCACCGTTTCGCCGCTATTCCTAGATGCGGAATCTCCGCTATTCCTTGACAGGGATAGGGTGTGGGGGTCTGATCCCGGCCTCCGAATGCCAAGAAACGGTTACGTTCGGGAGGGCTCTGTTGAAGCCGACTGACATCGGCAATCCGGATTACTTTCATAAAGTCGTGGATTGCCAGTGGGCGTGTCCTGCCCACACGCCTGTACCCGAGTACATCCGCTTGATCGCGCACGGTCGGTACTCCGACGCCTACATGATCAATTGGAAGTCCAATGTCTTCCCGGGAATCCTCGGTCGCACCTGCGATCGGCCCTGCGAGCCGGCCTGCCGCCGCACCCGGGTCGAGGACGAGAACCTGGTCCATGGCAAGCGCGAGCCGGTGGCGATCTGCCGCCTCAAGCGCGTCGCCGCCGACTACAAGAACGGCGAGATCAGCGAGCGCATGCCCAAGGCGCCGACCAGGAACGGCAAGCGGGTCGCCTGCATCGGCGGCGGCCCGGCCTCGCTGACCGTGGCGCGCGACCTCGCCGTGCTGGGCTACGAGATCACGATCTTCGACCAGGATCCCAAGCTGGGCGGCTTCATCCGCACCCAGATCCCGCATTTCCGCCTGCCCGAATCGGTGATCGACGAGGAAGTCGGCTTCATCACCGGCATCGGCAACATCGAGTTCGTGCACAAGCGCATCGATTCGCTCAAGGCGGTGCTGGCCGAAGGCTACGACGCGGTGTTCGTCGGTTCCGGCGCGCCGCGCGGCCGCGAGCTCGACGTGCCCGGCCGCAAGGAAGCCGCCGAGAACATCCATATCGGCATCGACTGGCTGTCGTCGGTCTCGTTCGGCCACATCAGCAAGGTCGGCCGGCGCGTGATCGTGCTGGGCGGCGGCAACACCGCGATGGATTGCTGCCGCACGGCGCGACGCCTGGGCGGCGACGACGTGAAGGTGATCGTGCGCTCCGGCTTCGAGGAGATGAAGGCCTCGCCGTGGGAGAAGGAAGACGCGCAGCGCGAAGGCATCCCGATCCACAACTTCCTCGTGCCCAAGGAATTC
>CAYNOF010001034.1:0-1815 GCA_964398335.1 uncultured Rhizobiaceae bacterium | reverse complement strand
GGCCCGCGCTTGGTTTTTTCCGGGGGCCCGCCGGCGCCCCGCGGGCACTTCATGTGCCCGGGGGGCCGCCGGCGCTCCCAAAGAGATCCCTCGCCGCGCTCGGGATGAGGAGTGCTTAACGGCTGATTGTGAAGCGCCCGTGATCGCGACGGAAGGGCCAGAGTAGCTGGCCGGGCAGGTGCTTGGGCACCGCATCGTCGACGCCGAACACGCTGGGCTGGCGGTCGGGCAGCCAGAAGGTGCCGAACAGGATGTCCCACAGCGGCAGCAGGCCGGCGAAATTGCGGTCGCGGACCTCGGCGGCCGAGGTGTGGTGCCAGCGGTGGAAGGCCGGGCTGGCGATCACCGTGCGCAGCGGCCCGAAGCGCCAATCGACATTGGCGTGCAGCAGGATGGCGTAGAAGGTCAGGAACGGCACCACGCCGGCCGTCGCCGCCGGCGAGAAGCCCAGCGCCACCATCGGCAAGGCGAGGGCGAGCTTGCCGATGACGTCGTTGACCGGATGCAGGCGCACCGCGGCCAGCCAGTCGAGATGGGTCGAGCTGTGATGGATGGCGTGGAAGCGCCAGCGCCAGCCGCCATGGAACCAGCGATGCGTCCAGTAGCCGATGAAATCGCCCAGCACGATCATCTCGACCGCCTGCAGCCAGACCGGCTGGCGCGACAGCGGGCCGAAGCCCCGGGCGATGCGCGCCGGATCCAGCCCCTGGCCGGCCAGCAGCAGCACCGGCACCAGCGCGGCGATCACCGCCACCCGCGTGACCGCGCGCGTCACCAGCGGCGTGAAGACCCAGTAGGCGAGATCGGTCCACCAGCCCGGCCGCACGATCGGCTGGCGCCGCGCCGGGAACAGCCGCTCGATCGCGCCGAAGACCAGCGCGAGCACGACGAAGCCGATCGCGATCGAGGCCAGCGAGCCTGCCATACCGTCCTTATACGGCGGATGCGCCGTCCGCATCCCCGGCATACGCGCCGGCGGCTTTCCGCAGCGTCGACAGGGCCCTCGGGACGCCGTATTGCGCTGGGCAGTGCCGGCTGTCCCGGCACGGTGTGGAGGACAAGAAACATGACAATCCGCCTGACCCGTCGCGGTGCGTTGACGGGGCTGGCCGGAGCGACCCTGGGTGTGACGCTACCGGCTCTTGCTCAAACCGGCGATTGGCCCAAGCAGCCGATCAAGTTCGTGGTGCCGTTCCCGCCGGGCGGCTCGGTCGATCCGCTGGCCCGCGTGATGCAGAAGAACATCAGCGACGCCACCGGCTGGAACATCGTCGTCGACAACAAGCCGGGCGCCGGCGGCTCGATCGGCACCGCCATCGTCGCCAAGGCGCCGCCCGACGGCTACTCCTGGGTCTTCGTGTTCGACACCCACGGGGTCAACCCGTCGCTGATCCCGAACATGACCTTCGACACCGAGAAGGACCTGGCGCCGGTCATGCTGGTCGGCACCTCGCCGATGGCCATCGTCACGCCGCCCGACCGGCCCTACAAGACTTTCGGCGACGTGGTGAAGGCGGCCAAGGCGACGCCGGACAAGATCACCTACGGCTCGATCGGCAACGGCAGCCTGGGCCACCTGACGATGACCCTGGTGCAGCAGGCCGGCAAGTTCGTCGTCGTGCACGTGCCCTACAAGGGCGGCGGGCCGATGACGCAGGACGTGCTGGGCGGCCAGATCGATCTCGCCATCGGCAGCGTGGCGCTGCTGGCGCCGCATATCCGCAGCGGCAAGGTGCGGGCGCTGGCGGCCACCGGCGACAAGCGCTCGCCGGTGATCCCCGACGTGCCGTCGCTGGCCGAGCAGGGCTTCCCGGG
>CAYNOF010001033.1:0-3391 GCA_964398335.1 uncultured Rhizobiaceae bacterium | reverse complement strand
GTCGGGTGAGTCGCTGTCGAAGACCACGCTTGGTACCTGGGCGGTGGGCCGGCGGATCAACCTGGAACGCTCGTTGAAGTTCGGCGACGAACTGGGCGGCCACCTGGTCTATGGCCATGTCGATGGCGTGGCCCGCATTGGCTCGATCACGCCGGAGGGCGGCAGCCTGCGCTATGTGTTCGAGGCGCCGCCGGCGCTGTCCTCGTTCATCGCCTCCAAGGGATCGGTGGCGATCGACGGCGTGTCGCTGACCGTCAACGAGGTCGACGGCGCGCGCTTCGGCGTCAACATCATTCCGCACACCCAGCGCGAGACGACGTTCGGCACGGCGCGTGCAGGTGATCCGGTGAATATTGAGGTCGACATGCTGGCGCGATACGTTGCGCGCCAGCTCGAGGGGAGATCGTCATGACGATGATCGGCAAGGAGCCGTGGCGCGTCACCTTCTCGGAGATGAAGGCGCCGGCCGACGAGATCATCGAGGAGGCCAGGCGCGGGCGCATGTTCATCCTCGTCGACGACGAGGATCGCGAGAACGAGGGCGACCTCGTCATCCCCGCGCAGATGGCGACCCCCGAAGCGATCAATTTCATGGCCCGTTACGGCCGCGGCCTGATCTGCCTGGCGCTCACCGGCAAGCGTGTCGAGGAGCTCGGCCTGCCGCTGATGGCGAGCAACAACGGCACGCGTCACCAGACCGCCTTCACCGTCTCGATCGAGGCGCGCGAGGGGGTGACCACCGGCATCTCCGCGCCGGATCGCGCCCGCACCATCGCCGTCGCCATCGACCCGAGCTGCGGGCCGCGCGACATCGTCACGCCCGGCCACGTCTTCCCGCTGATGGCGCGCGAAGGCGGCGTACTGGAGCGCACCGGCCACACCGAGGCCGCGGTCGACCTCGCGCGGCTCGCCGGCCTTGCCCCCGCGGGGGTGATCTGCGAGATCATGAACGACGACGGCACCATGGCGCGCCGCGACGACCTGATCCGCTTCGCGCAGATGCACGGGCTGAAGATCGGCACGATCTCCGACCTGATCGCCTATCGCCGCAAGTACGACTCGATCGTCAAGCGCGTCACCGAGACGACGCTCGACAGCCATATCGGCGGCGAGTTCCGTGTCATCGTCTACGTCAACAAGGCGACTCTGGCGCAGCATGTCGCGCTGGTGAAGGGCGACGTCGCATCCGGCGGGCCGGTGCTGGCGCGCGTGCACGCCATGAACCTGTTCACCGATTTCCTCGGTGAGAAGACCACCGGCCGCGGCGGCGAGATCGAGGCGGCGATGCAGATCATCGCCGAGGAGGGGCGCGGCGTGCTGGTGCTGATCCGCGAGCCGATCGCGGTGCAGCTCGCCAACAACCGCCGCCGCGCCGGCGAGAAGGTCGAGCCGCCCACCGGCGAGTTGCGCGACTACGGCGTGGGCGCGCAGATCCTGCTCGATCTCGGCATCAGCCAGATGACCCTGCTGACCAACACCAAGCGCAACATCGTCGGCCTCGAGGGCTTCGGCCTGGAGATCATGGGCCAGCGGCCCTTGCCGACCAAGGGCGGGGGAGACTGACATGGCCGCCCGCGACGGCGTCGTCCGCCCGCGCATCACGCTGCCGCGACCGCCCCATGTCCTGATCGTCGAGGCGCGCTTCTATGCCGATCTCGCCGACGAGCTCGCCGAGGGCGCCATCGCCGTGATCCGCGACCACGGCGGCAGCTGGGAACGCATCGCCGTGCCCGGCGCCTTCGAGCTGCCCGGCGCCATCGCCATCGCCGCCGACCGGCCCGGCGCCGGCGGCCGGCGCTATGACGGCTATGTCGCGCTGGGCTGCGTGATCCGCGGCGAGACCACGCATTACGACTATGTCTGCGGCGAGAGCGCGCGCGGCCTGATGGATCTCGCCGTGCAGCGCAAGCTGGCCATTGGATACGGCGTGCTCACGGTCGAGAACGAGGAGCAGGCCTGGGCGCGCGCACGACGCAACGAGCAGGACAAAGGCGGCGATGTGGCCTATGCCTGCATCTCGATGATCGGACTACGCCACAAATTCGGCGAGGCCTGATGGCCACGCACAAGCTGTCGGACGACATGGCGCGAAGGCGCGGGCTGGCGCGTGTCGCGGCCGTGCAGGCGCTGTTCCAGTGGCTGCAGGGCAACGACGAGCCGCGCGAGGTCGTGACCCAGTTCCTGCGCTTCCGCAGCCGCGAGGACGGCGAGGGCGGCATGCCGCAGGACGCCGACCGCAGCTTCTTCCAGGAGGTCGTATCCGGCGCATCCAAGCGCGGCGACGAGTACGACAAGACCATCGCCGCCAATCTGCGCGAGGGCTGGACGCTCGAACGCATCGACAAGCTGATGCGCGCGATCCTGCTCGCCGGCATCTACGAGCTCGATCGCCGCCACGACGTGCCGGCACGGGTGGTGATCGCGCAATACGTCGACGTGGCGCAGCAATTCTTCGCCGGCGGCGAGCCGGCCTTCGTCAACGCCACGCTGGACCGTGTCGCCCGCGATTTGCGGCCCCCGGAGTTCGGCGCACCGAAGGACAGCCCCGCGCCGGACGGAGCGTGACGGCCATGGCGCGCCGGCGGCTGGGCGAATTCGAGTTCATCGCGCGCCTGCTGCGGCCGCTGGCCTCCGGCGTGCCCGGCGCTGAACAGCTGGGCGACGATACCGCGCATCTGGCGCCGCCGGCCGGTCACGAGATCGTGGTGACGACCGACGCGCTGGTCTGCGGCGTGCACTTCCTCGCCCATCATCCGCCCGACCTGATCGCCCGCAAGGCGCTCAGGGTGAACGTTTCCGATCTCGCCGCCGCGGGCTGCCGGCCCTGGACCTACCAGCTGGCGCTGGCGCTGCCGGACGATATCGACGATGCCTGGTTGACCGCATTCTGCGACGGCCTCGCCTTCGACCAGCGCGAATACGGCATCGACCTCTCGGGCGGCGACACGGTGTCGACGCCGGGCGCGCTGACCATTTCGCTGACCGCGCTGGGTCTGGTGCCGGCGGGACACTCGCTGCACCGCGCCGGCGCGAAGCCTGGCGACGCGGTGTTCGTCAGCGGCACCATCGGCGACGGCGCACTGGGGCTGAAGGCAAGCAAGGGCGAGCTCGAGGGCGCCGGCGGCGGCGATGTCGCGGCGCTGACCGCGCGCTACCTGCTGCCGCAGCCGCGCGCAACACTGGGGCCGCGCCTGCGCGGCATCGCCAGCGCCTGCATGGACGTCTCGGACGGCATGGTGGGCGATCTTGGCCACATCTGCAGCCGTTCGGCGGTCAAGGCCGTGATCGACGTCGGGCGCGTGCCGCTGTCGGATGCCGGGCGCCGGGCGATCGAGCGCGATGCCTCGCTGCTGGAATTGGCGATCACCGGCGGCGACGACTACGAGCTGCT
>CAYNOF010001032.1:0-4370 GCA_964398335.1 uncultured Rhizobiaceae bacterium | reverse complement strand
AGCTGTACCAGTCGAGCAGCTCGCCGCGGTCGAGCACGAGCTGGGCGCAGGCGATGGCGATGCCCAGCAGCGCGAAGCCGGTGAAGTCGAAGGGCCGCCGGCGCGGCTCCTCGCGCGGCATCAGGGCGATGATGCCGAGCCCGACGAGGATGCCGACCGGCACGTTGATGTAGAACACCCAGCGCCAGGTGAACTCGTCGGTCAGCCAGCCGCCGAGCGTCGGGCCCATGATCGGCCCGACCATCACGCCCACGCCCCAGAAGCCCATCACCGAGCCGTGGCTGGCCGGCGGGTAGATGTCGAGCAGGGTCGATTGCGAGAGCGGCACCAGGGCGGCGCCGTAGGCGCCCAGGAAGGCGCGGAAGATCACGATCTGGTCGAGCGTCGCGGCCACGCCGCACAGCATCGAGGCGACGGTGAATCCCACCACCGACCAGAAGAACACCATGCGCCGGCCCAGCCTTCCGGCGAGGAAGCCGGTCACCGGCGTGACGATCGCCGAGGACACGATGTAGGAGGTCAGCACCCAGGAGATCTGGTCCTGCGTCGCCGACAGGCTGCCCTGCATGTGCGGCAGCGCCACGTTGGCGATGGTGGCGTCGAGCACGTGCATGACCGTCGCGGCCATCACCAGCAGCGCGATCAGCCCGCGGTGCTTGACCTCGACCGCGGCCGAATTCATTTGCCGCCGGCGGCGCCCGTCTGGGCGTTGGCGCCGCCCAGCCCGAAAAGGCGCTCGATGCTGGCCACCAGGTCGCCGAACGAACGCTTGTAGCCGGTGTCGATGTCGACCGAGACGCTCATGCCGACGCGCAGCGGCGGATCGCTGTCGGTCGTGCGCACCTCGATGCGCACCGGGATGCGCTGCACCACCTTCACCCAGTTGCCCGAGGCGTTCTGCGGCGGCAGCACGGCGAACTCGGCGCCGGTCGCCTGGCTGATGCTGGTGACGACGCCGTGCCAGGTACGGTCGGGATAGGTGTCGACCTGGAAGGTCACGTGCTGGCCCGGCCGCACGCGGGCCAGGTCGGTCTCCTTGTAGTTGGCCTCGATCCACAGGCCGGTGTCGGAGACCACGGTCATCATCGCCGTGCCGGCGGAGGCATAGGCGCCGACGACCGGCTTGCGCGCGGCGATGCCGGCGATCGGCGACTCGATGCGGGTGCGCTTGAGGTTGAGGATCGCCTCGTCGCGCATCGCCTTGATCTGGCGCACCTTGGGATGATCCTCGGCCTTGATCTTGGGATCGCCGGCGAGCGCCGCCTCGATGCGCAGCAATTCCTCGTTGAGCATGGCGGTGCGCTGGCGCGCGACCTCGATGTCGCGGCGCGCCTCGTCCATGCTCTTGCCCAGGCCGATCTTGCGCTGCGTCAGGTCGCTCTGCCGGTCGAACTCGATCTGCGCGAAATTCTCCTGGCTGCGCGAGAGCTTCACCTCCTCGCGCTTCTGCCGCCAGGACGCGCGCAGGCCCTGGATCTCGGCGATGGCGCTCTCGAGCTCGGCCTCGGCCTTGGCCAGAGCCAGCCTGTAGGGTGAATCGTCGAGGCGGAACAGCAGCTGCCCCTTGGTGACCGGCTGGTTCTCCTGCACCAGCACCTCGATCACCACGCCGGCGATCTCCGGTGCGATCAGGACGCGGTCGCCTTTCACATAGGCGTTGTCGGTGCCGACGTAGCGGCCGGAGGACAGGTAGGTCCACAGCCCGATGGCGACGGCGACGACGGGCAGCATCCACATCACGGCGCGCGCCAACGACCGCCGGGACCGTCGGCGCGGCACGGGCGCCGGGGCGGGTTGCTGCTCGCTCATGATGTTACCAACCGGATCCTCGATATCGGACATGGCCCCTCCCGGAGACCATGCGGACCGTTCTCTATACCATGCCGGAAGACGCCCTGCCCGGCCGCGCCAACCCTGCCCCCGGCATGGCAGCCGCGCCTTTTTCGCCGCCAGCAGCGTGATTTTGCCATCCCCCGGAGGGGCAAGCCGGAAGCGGGCTCAGGGTGAGGTTGCCGCGGCCACGCCGGCGCCGTCGCGGAACAGCTTGTAGGTGATGGCGTCGTAGAGCGCGTTGTAGGCGGCGTCGATGATGTTGGGCGACACGCCGATGGTGGTCCAGCGCCGCCCCTCGCCGTCCTCGCTTTCGATCATCACGCGGGTCACCGCCGCCGTGCCGCCGGCCGAATCGAGGATGCGCACCTTGAAGTCGACCAGCGCCATGTCGGCGAGTTCGGCGTAGTACGGCAGCAGCGCCTTGCGCAGCGCCTGGTCGAGCGCGTTGACCGGACCGTTGCCCTCGCCGACCTCCATCACGCGCCGTCCGGCGACGTCGAGCTTCACCGTCGCCTCCGACAGCGTGATCAGATCGCCGCGCGCGTTCCAGCGCCGTTCCGCCAGCACGCGGAAGCTCTGCAGGGTGAAGTAGTCCGGCACGGTGTGCAGCTCGCGCCGCGCCAGCAGCTCGAAGGAGGCATCGGCGCCGTCATAGGCGTAGCCGTTGGCCTCGCGTTCCTTGACGATCTCCAGCAGCTTCGAGACATCCGGGCTCTTCGGATCGATGTCGAGGCCGATCTGGCGGAAGCGCGCCACGACGTTGGAGCGGCCGGCCTGGTCCGACACGACGATGATCCGCTGGTTGCCGACCAGCTCCGGATCGATGTGCTCGTAGGTGCGCGGATCCTTCTCGACCGCCGAGACGTGCAGGCCGCCCTTGTGCGCGAAGGCGCGCGTGCCGACATAGGCCGCGCTGCGGTTGGGCGTGATGTTGAGCCGCTCGTCGAGCAGGCGCGACAGATGCGTGAGCGTGGCGATCTTGTCGGCGCCCATGCCGACGTCGAAGCCCATCTTCAGCGCCAGGTTGGGGATCAGCGCGATCATGTTGGCGTTGCCGCAGCGTTCGCCCAGGCCGTTGATCGTGCCCTGCACCTGGCGCACGCCGGCCTTCACCGCGGCCAGCGTGTTGGCCACCGCGTTCTCGGTGTCGTTGTGGGTGTGGATGCCGAGCGAACCGCCGGGGATCTCCCGCGTCACCTCGCCGACGATGCGCTCGATCTCGTGCGGCAGGGTGCCGCCATTGGTGTCGCACAGCACGACCCAGCGCGCGCCCGCGGCATGCGCCTCGCGCACGCAGGTCAGCGCGTAGTCGCGGTTGGCCTTGAAGCCGTCGAAGAAATGCTCGGCGTCGAACATCACCTCCTCGGTGCGGCTTTTGGCGTAGGCCACCGAGTCGGCGATCATCTCGACGTACTCGGTACGCCCCAGCTCGAGCGCCACGTCGACGTGGAAGTCCCACGTCTTGCCGACCATGCACACGGTGCGCGCCTTGGTGCCGACCAGGGCGTTCAGGCCGGGATCGTTCGAGGCGCTGCGCCCGGCGCGCCGCGTCATGCCGAAGGCGACGAATTTCGCGCGCCTGAAATTGGGCGGCGCGGCGAAGAAGCGATCGTCGGTCGGGTTGGCGCCCGGCCAGCCGCCCTCGATGTAGTCGATGCCGATGTCGTCCAGCGCGCGGGCAATGGCGACCTTGTCGGCCACCGAGAAATCGACGCCCTGCGTCTGCGCGCCGTCGCGCAGCGTGGTGTCGAACAGATAGACGCGCTTGTCGTCGGCCACGTGCCCCGCCCTCCCCTTGGTCGCCTGATGGAACGCGGGCGGGTATCGCACCCGCCCCGGATATCGTCAACGAAGCCCGGCCGTGCCACCCTGCGGCGATGCGCACCGCTTCCTACACGCTGACGGCCGACGACGACTACGCCCTGCATGTCCATCGCTGGCTACCTGACGGCGAACCCCAGGCGGTGGTCCAGCTCGCCCATGGGCTGGGCGAGCATGCCGGCCGCTACGCCCGCTTCGCCCAGGCGCTGACCGATGCCGGCTATGCCGTGCACGCCAACGACCATCGCGGCCACGGGCTCACCGCGCCGACGGCCGACGATCTCGGCTTCTTCGCCGAGCGCGACGGCTGGCGGCGCGTACTCGACGACATGGCGCTGCTGCGCCGGCGCATCGCGGCCGACCATCCCGGCCTGCCGGTGGCGATCTTCGGCCATTCCCTGGGCTCGTTCCTGACCCAGTGGACCATCTCTGAGCGCGGCGCGGAGTATGTCGGCGCCGTGCTGTGCGGCTCCAACGGCAGGCCGCCGCCGATCGCGATCCTGGGCAAGCTGATCGCCCGCGTGGAGCGCTGGCGGCTGGGGCCGCGCGGGCGCAGTGCGCTGCTGCTGCGGCTGTCCTTCGTCGACTTCAACCGGCGCTTCCGGCCCAACCGCACCGATGCCGACTGGCTGTCGCGCGACCCGGCCGAGGTCGACGCCTACATCGCCGACCCGTTGTGCGGCTTCGTGCCCACCGGCCAGCTCTGGATCGACCTG
>CAYNOF010001031.1:0-8754 GCA_964398335.1 uncultured Rhizobiaceae bacterium | reverse complement strand
GATGCGCCAGCTCGAGGCCATCCACGAGCGGCTGGCCCGGATGCTGGCGCAGGAGGGCGCCCGCCTGGATGCATTGTTCGTCTGTACCGACCCGCCCGGCGCGCCCTCGCAGCGGCGCAAGCCGAGGCCGGGCATGCTGATCGAGGCGCTGCAGCGCTTCCGTGCCCAGCCGGCGCAGACGCCGATGATCGGCGACGATCTGCGCGACCTCGAGGCCGCGCACGCCGCCGGTTGCCCGCGCGTGCTGGTACGCACCGGCAAGGGCGCGGCCACCCAGGCCGCCGGCATCCCTGCCGCGCTCCTCCCGGTCGCCGTCCACGCCGATCTGGCGATGGCGGTGGACGCCCTGCTCGGCCAGGGCTAGGAGCGCGGCATGTGGCTCGGCTCGCTCCTGTTCAACGTCGGCATGTACGTCATCAGCACGGTGCTGGCGATCATCGGGCTGCCCGTTCTGGTCCTGCCGCGCGGCGCGGTGATCGTCTGGTCGCGGGTGTGGTGCCGGTCGGTGCTGGGGTGGCTCTCGATCACCTGCGGCCTGCGCCACCGCGTGGTCGGCCGCGAGCACCTGCCGAGCGGCGCCTACATCCTTGCCATCAAGCATCAATCGACCTGGGAGACGCTGGCGACGAACCTGGAGTTTCCCGGCTGCGCCTTCGTCCTGAAGCGCGAGCTGATGTGGATCCCGGTGGTCGGCTGGATGATGTGGCGCGCCGGCAATGTCGGCATCGACCGCGCCGCCGGCGCCAGCGCCCTGCGCGCCATCCTGCGCGACACGCGCCGGGCGCTCGACGAGGGCCGGCCGGTGATCATCTTCCCCGAGGGCACGCGCACGCCGCCGGGATCGACCCGGCCCTACCAGCCCGGCGTGGCCGCGCTGTACAGCCAGCTCAAGGTCCCGGTGGTGCCGGTGGCGCTGAACTCCGGCCTGTTCTGGGGTCGACGGACCTTCCTCAAGAAACCCGGCGTCATCACCCTGCAGATCCTGCCGCCGATCGAGCCCGGCCTGCCGCGGGCGGCCTTCATGGAGACGCTGCGCGAGCGTATCGAAGGCGCCACCACGACGCTGACCGCCGACCCGCAGTTATCCTTCCCCGAAGCCGTGGAAAACGCTGGGGATAGGGCGAATATTCCCGAACGCCCAATGAGTTAGCCCGCCCCGCTCTGTAGATAAACCGGTGCGCCGATGGCCGGAACGGAGAGCGAACATCATCCGTTGACCGACGCGGGCGATGAGCCTAGGTAGAAGGTCGGAGAGACCCATGGCCGACCGGCCGCTGCCGCCCTCGGATCTGGCGACCCGGATCTGGGACATGAAATATCGCCTCAAGGCCCTCGACGGGACGCCGGTGGACGTCGCGATCGAGGACACCTGGCTGCGCGTCGCGACCGCGCTGGCGGCCAACGAGCGTGATCCGGCGCGCTGGACCGAACGTTTCTATGGTGCGCTCCAGGATTTCCGTTTCCTGCCGGCCGGCCGCATCCTCGCCGGATCGGGCACCAACCGCGACGTCACGCTGTTCAACTGCTTCGTGATGGGCACGATCCCCGACAGCCTGGCGGGGATCTTCGAGCATCTGCGCGAAGCGGCGCTGACCATGCAGCAGGGCGGCGGCATCGGCTACGACTTCTCGACCCTGCGCCCCAAGGGCGCGCCGGTGCACGGCGTCGGCGCCGACGCCTCGGGCCCGCTGAGCTTCATGGACGTCTGGGACTCGATGTGCCGCACGATCATGAGCGCGGGCGCGCGCCGCGGCGCGATGATGGCGACCCTGCGCTGCGATCATCCCGACATCGAGGATTTCGTCGAGGCCAAGCGCGATCCCACGCGGCTGCGCAACTTCAACCTCTCGGTGCTGGCGACCGACGCCTTCATGAAGGCCGTCGCCGACGATGCCGACTGGCAGCTGCTCTTCGGCGGCCGCGTCTTCCGCACCGTCAAGGCACGCGCGCTGTGGGACCGCATCATGCGCGCGACCTACGACGTCGCCGAGCCTGGCGTGATCTTCATCGACCGCATCAACCGGGCCAACAATCTCGCCTACTGCGAATCCATCAGCTCAACCAATCCCTGTGGCGAGCAGCCGTTGCCGCCGTACGGCGCCTGCCTGTTGGGCTCGATCAATCTGGCGCGGCTGGTGAAGAATCCGTTCGAGCCGGACGCAGCGCTCGACATGGCGGCGCTGGAGGACGTCGTGCCGCTGGCGGTTCGCATGCTCGACAACGCCATCGACGTCTCGCGCTTCCCGCTGCCGGCGCAGGCGGAGGAGGCGAAGAACAAGCGGCGCATGGGGTTGGGCGTCACCGGGCTCGCCGATGCGCTGATCATGTGCGGCGTGCGCTACGGTTCGCCCGAGGCGGTGGCGCTGACCAAGGCGTGGCTCGGCGCGGTGCGCC
Source organism: uncultured Rhizobiaceae bacterium (assembly GCA_964398335.1). GTDB lineage: Bacteria > Pseudomonadota > Alphaproteobacteria > Reyranellales > Reyranellaceae > JAFAZJ01. The sequence goes on along the minus strand of CAYNOF010001031.1, from coordinate 6,360 downwards.
GCTTCTCCTACATGGCCTCGAGCGATCTGGCGGCGGAGAAGGGTTCGTTCCCGTTGTTCAACCAGGCGCGCTACCTGCAGGGTGAAACCGTGCGCTCGCTGGACGAGGATGTGCGCGCGTCGATCGCGCGCTACGGCATCCGCAACGCGCTGCTGAACTCGATCGCGCCCACCGGCACGATCTCGCTGTTCGCCGACAACGTCGCGTCGGGCATCGAGCCGGTCTTCGCCTTCGCGCATGAGCGCGCGGTGCTGATGCCGGATGGTTCGAAGCGCATCGAGGAGGCGTCGAATTACGCCTGGCGGCTGTACCGGCATCTGAAGGGACCGGATGCGCAGCCGACCGAGGCCTTCGTCGACGCCCAGACGCTCTCGCCCGAGGCGCATCTGGCGATGCAGGCGGCGGCGCAGGAATTCGTCGACAGCTCGATCTCCAAGACCATCAACCTGCCCGAGTCGATCTCGTTCGAGGCATTCAAGGACGTCTACGGCGAGGCCTATCGCCTGGGCTGCAAAGGCTGCACGACCTATCGGCCCAACAAGGTCACCGGCTCGGTGCTGTCGACGGCGCCCATCGTTGCAGCGCCGGCGCCGACGCCAGAGGCCAAGGGCGGCGTGGTCTACATCGCCCAGCCGCTCGACCGGCCGCAGGAATTGCCGGGGCTCACCTACAAGATCAAATGGCCGGGCAGCGACCATGCGATCTACATCACGATCAACGACATCGTGCAGGACGGCCGCCGCCGGCCCTTCGAGATCTTCATCAACTCCAAGAACATGGAGCACTACGCCTGGACGGTGGCGCTCACCCGCATGATCTCGGCGGTTTTCCGCCGCGGCGGCGACGTGTCCTTCGTCGTCGAGGAGTTGAAAGCGGTGTTCGACCCGCGCGGCGGGCAGTGGATGGAAGGTCGCTACGTGCCCTCGCTGCTGGCCGCGATCGGCCAGGTGATCGAGCGCCACCTGATCGATATCGGCTTCCTCAAGCCCGACGATCCGCCGCTGGTCTACGACCCGCACGCCCTGCGCGCGACGGCGACCGCGAGCGGTCCGGCGTTGCCTGGTGACGACGGCGAGGCACGGGTAACGCTTGGCGCGCCATCGACCGCGCTGGGCCAGTGCCCGCGCTGCGGCGCCGCGGCGCTGACGCACCGCGACGGCTGCGACCTCTGCTTCAACTGCGGCTATTCGCGCTGCGGCTGAGGCTCAGAATTCGCGGCGGATGATGAAGCCGTTGGTGACGCTCTCCATGCCGATGCGCGGGTAGTAGGTCATCGGGTCGGGCGCCGACAGCAGCAACAGCATCGCCTGCGGCCCGATGATGCGCTTCGTCTCGTAGAGCAGCGCCTTGCCGACGCCGCGGCCCTGCCACGCCTCATCGACGGCGAGATCCGACAGATAGCAGCAATACGAGAAATCGGTGAGCGCGCGCGCCACGCCGACCAGCGCGCCGTCCTTGTCGCGCGCGGTCAGGACGAGATTGGCGTGGCGCAGCATCTCGGTGAGACGGCCGACATCGTCGAGCGGCCGGCGGATGGTCGACTTGCGCAGCACATCGATGAACTCCAGCACGCCGAGACGGCCTTCCTCGCGCGCGATGGTGATGCCCGGCGGCGGCGCAGCCTGCTTCGAGAAGTCGCGTGCGACGACGCCCTCGGGCGTCTGCACCGCACGCGGTTCCGCCTTGGCCTGGGCGACATGCGCGCGAGCGCGCCACAGGTTGCTCCAGTAGTCGACGACCTGCGGCTCCGACTGGCCCATCGCATAGGCGGGCGAGAGCAGGGGCGAGACCCTCGAGACGCGGATGACGACGAAGCGGCGAACCGCCGGCTGCCGGCCGGCGCCGGCGAGGTTGGTGCCGCGGCTGCGGAACAGCGCGGCCAGCGATTCGAACTCGGCGCCGCCATCGACCACGCGGGCGGTGCCGGCGAGCCGCCAGCCCTTGCGGCGGATCAGGTCGACGGTATTGGCCTCGACCGCCGGCCGCACGGCGATGTTGGCGAGCGTGCGCGGCGAGGCGAGATCGCAGAAGGCGACGTGGTCGTCGTCGACCGTCGCCAAGGTCGCCTTGGGCGAGAGGTTGGGCGTGCCGTCGTCGTTGACGCTGGCGACATAGGCCATGCGCTCGCCGTCGATCTCGCGCCGCACCGTTTCCGACAGGATGCCCATGATCTGTCCCGATCCGCCGATGAACGGCCGCCACGGTACAGATCGCCGTCCGCGTCACGGGGGCTAAAGCGTGGCGATTGTCGTCAGTCCGCGGGCCCGGCGCCGCCCAGCCGCGCCACCTCGGCTTCGAGCTCCTTGATGCGCTCGACCAGGCGATTGATGCCCGGCGCGATCTCCGCCTCGCTATAGCGCGCGGTGATGTGCTGCTGGCAGTTGGCGTCCCAGGCGGCGAGCTCGAACAGGATCGCGCGTTCGATGCGCGCGGGATAGCCGGGCATCGCCAGCAGGTTCTGCAGCGCCTCGTTGCCCTCGACGATGCGCGCGCGGCCCCACAGCTTCACGCGCTGCCGGGTGGCGTGGTGCAGCAGGAAGATGTGCGCGCGATCGTTCTCGGCGAGATTGCCGACGGTGACGTACTGCTTGTTGCCGCCGAAATCGGCGAAGCCCAGCGTCTTCTCGTCGAGCGGCTTGAGGAAGCCGGGCGGTCCGCCGCGATGCTGGATATAGGGCTGACCATCGGCCGTCGCGGTGGCGAGGAAGAAGCTGTCGATGTGCCCGAGGAACTGCGCCAGGTCCTCGGTGACCACCGTGCGCCACGGCCGCTCGCGCTCGGCGCGCGCCCTCAGCGGGCGTGAGCCCAGCCGGGTCTGGGCAGCCTTGACCGCGGGCGTGAAGGCGACGTCGCTGGGATGGCCGGCGGGCGGGTCGGCGTTCATGCGCCGCAGTACCAGAAGCGCCCTGACGTCACCAGCGCAACGCGCTCACGTTGGCGTGCGCGGCAGGTCGGCGCTGCCTGGCACGGCCGAGTCCTTCAGCAGGATCCAGGTCTGCAGCGCCTTGGCGCAGAGCGTGCCGGCCTCGGTGTACAGCGCCGTGCCGGAGTAGAGCTTGCGGCCCTCCTCGCCGATGCGCCAGCCGACCACGATGCAGCGCTCGCCGGCGCGCGGTCGCTCGAGGATGCTGGCGGTCAGGCGGCCGGTGAGCGCCGGCCGCCAGTCGTCGAGATCCTGCGCCGCCCAGGCGCCCGGGCAGTCGAGCGTGCCCCAGACGAACTCGCGCGCGATGCGGCCCTCGGCATCGGCGTGCGCGGCGTGTGCGTGGTAGAGCGACCACGACCGCCCGCCACCATTCACCGGCCCGCCCCAGACACGCAGGCCGTCGCCTTCGGCGCGCCCGCGGCCACAGACGATGCATTCGTAGAAGCTGCTGCCCTCGGGGCTGCCGCCCTCGCGCCCGATCGCCTCGGCCTGCCGCCAGTCGATGTCGAAGGGCGGCGGCTCGACATCGAGCGGCGCGCGGCGTGCCTCGCAGATCAGGGTCTCGCCATGCTTCAGGCTCAGGCGATCGTCGCCCTGGCGCTCGATGCTGAGCGGCGTCTCCAGCGGTGCAGGTGCGCGAAAGGTGATCTCGACCGGATCGCGTTCATCGGCGGCCAGCCGCGCCGCGAGCACGCCGCCGACATAGCCGCCGTTACCGGTCAGGCGCGGCCCCGAGTAGCGGCGGTCGATCGTCAGCGTCTCGTCCATCATCGGCTCCCTTTCGCGCGGCGAACCTGCCGTGTGGATCGGCCGGACGCAACTGCGTCATTCTCCCCCGATGAGTGGAGTCGATCGCTGGTTGCCGCCGTCGCTGGTGGCGTTGTGCTTTGTGCTGGGTGTCGCCACGCGCGCCTTCAACGATTCGTTCTCGGTCTTCGTGCCGCCGCTGGAGCACACCTTCAACGCACAGCGCGCATCGATCACCGGCATCTACAGCGTCGCGGCGCTGTCCATCGGCCTGTGCGGCCCGTTCACCGGCCTGCTGGTCGATCGGCTCGGCCCGCTGCGGGTCGCGCTGTTCGGTCTCGCCTGCGCGGGCGGCGGCGCGCTGCTGGCATCGCAGGCCACCGCGCTATGGCACCTCTACGTGGCGCTCGGCGTCTCGATCGGATTGTCGGGTGCCTCGATCGGCGGCGTGTTCCATGCGTCGGTCCTCGGGCGCTGGTTCGGTGCCCGCCTGGGCACGGCGCTGGCCGTCGCCTGGTCGGCGACCGGCATCGGCCTCATGCTCAGCGCGCCGATCGCCCAGGCGCTGATCGACGCGCGCGACTGGCATTTCGCCTACCTTGTCATGGGCGGGGCGATCCTGATGCTGGCCGTGCCGGTGCTGATGCTGCCCTGGAGGCGCATCGTCGCCGGCGATCCGGCTGTTGTCGCCTTGCGCCGGCCTGCCGGTACGCGCGGGCCGACGCTGGGCCAGGCGATGCGCGACGTGCCGTTCTGGGCACTGACCGTCTCCTTCGCGCTGACGTCGTGGGCGATTTTCAGCCTGGTGCCGCAGGTGGTGGCCTATCTCGGCAGTCGGGGGCTCAGTCCCGCCCATGCTGCCCATATCTGGGCGCTCAGCGGCCTTGTCATGCCGTTCGGCATGATCAGCTTCAACTGGCTGGCCGACAAAGGCGGCCGTGTTCTGGGCGCGGCTGCGGCCTATGCCGGCTCGGCGCTCGGCATCATCGCGCTGTGGCTGGTGCAGGGGCCGGACGACTGGTTCCTGCTCGGCGCCTTCATCGTGCTCTATGGCAGCACGTCGGGCTCGCGTGGCCCGATGATCACCACGCTCGCTACCCTGCGCTACAGCGGCGCGCATCTCGGCCGCATCCTCGGTTCCATCACCGTTGGCATCGGCGTGGGCGGCGGGTTGGGCGCCTGGGTCGGCGGTCTCGTGCACGACCTCACGGGCGGCTCTGGCGCGGTGATGAGCATGTCGATCGCCGCGCTCGCCATCGCCGCAGCGTGCCTGATCTTCGAGGCCAACAACCGCCAACGCATGCGTTAGGGGTTCGGGCACTGCCGCGCCGGCGGCTTGCCGTCGAGCCGGTCCTGCGTCCACCTGACGAGGTCGCCCACCGAGGGCGATCCCGCCGCGACAACCGCGAGATGATCCTGCTGCGGATAGCTCCGGTACTCCAGCTGCTGGCCAGCCGCGCATCGACGAGCCATGAACCGCCGCTGGGTGTCGGGCAGCACGAGCTCGTCGGCTGCGCCCTGGATGACCAGCAGCGGGACGTCGATAAGTCCTGCGGGGATGTTCTCCCGCAAACGCGTGCCGAGCGGACCCTCGTGCGGCGCGCCCGACAGGATCGACCCGGCGAGCAGGTTCGCTTCCAGCGCCGAGAACAATGCCTTCTCGTCGGCAAGGCAACGAGCGGCCATGTCACGCGCCAGCCAACGCGCGCCGTCGCGGATCGTCCGATCGAACGCGACGTCGGGATAGGCCGCGCTGTAGGCGGTGGCGAGGTAGGCCGCCAGGATCTTGCCGATCGCCGTCTCGCGCGCTGCCGCCAGCAGGTCAGGCAGATCGGTCGCCGGCGCCAGCGCGGCCACGGCGCTCACCTTCACATCCGGTGCGTAGCGTGGCGCGAGGATCCCGGTCCACAGCGCCGCATGACCGCCCTGCGAATGACCCCAGACGATCGTGCGATCCTCGAGCGCCAGGCCATTGAGCTGGCGAGCCGCGCGGACCGCGTCGAGCACCGAGCGCGCCTGGCCTTCACCGATGAGATAGGGGTGGGGTCCATCGGTTCCGAGTCCCGCATAGTCGGTCGCGACGTAGACCCAGTCGTTTGCCATCGCCTGTGGCAATGCCGGCGCGTTTTGAAACGGCTCGGCCTGCAGCGACGGTGCACAGCCGGGCACGACCCCGATCGTGCCGTGTGCCCAGGCGATCACCGGCCTCGGGTCGGCGGAGCGGCGGTCGGAGGCGACCACGATGGCGCTGGCGAGGGCGGCCTGCTCCTCGGACCGGGTTGTGGTGTAGAGGATCCGCCAGGCGCGCGCATGGGCCGGCAGACTGCGCATGAAGGGCTCGCTGCGCAGCAGCCTGCCGGCCGCAGTCGCAGGATCGGCCACGAAGCCGTAGAACGCGTCCCGCGTGGGAGGCTTGGCGAGCCACCAGAGCAGCGCCACGAGCGTGCCGGCGAGAGCGAGCACGATGGCGACGGCGCGGCCCACCAGCTTCATCCGCTTCCTCACCGCTTCGAGGCTTCAGGCGTACAGGGCCTATCCTTGTCGATTCGCGCGGCGATTCAAACGGCAGACTCCTTCATGCAGCGTGAAGTCAGAGGATCGCGGCGTGCACGAAATTGGCCACGAGGTCGAGGCGCCTGGTGTGCCAGGGATCGGGGATGCGGTTGTTGGTGATGTAGGCGAAGGAG
>CAYNOF010001030.1:0-4036 GCA_964398335.1 uncultured Rhizobiaceae bacterium | reverse complement strand
ATCCAGGCCGGCCTGGTCGAAGCCCGCCGCCTGCTCGACGCAGCCCGCCTCGGAGAGGACTCCGAGGCGAGGCTTTAGCCGCGCAGATCAGTCGTCTTCCGGAGCGCCACCCAGCCGGGTGTGGAAGATGTCGGTCGACGTGATGGTGATCGTGAGCGCGCCCGTCCCCTGGTAATTCTGCGGATTGAGGTTGACCGCGAACGAGCTGGTCGCGCCGACATCCTCCGCCCAGACCCAGGTTATCTGGAAGGCCCCGGCCTGGCCCGCGAAGTAGTCCAGCGCATCCATGATCTTCTTTGCTTCCGCGCGGCGGCTGGCATCCATTTCCACCCAGGTCAGCCACTTGAGGAAGCGCCGCCGGTCGCCGCGAGACGGGTCATCCTCGTTCCAGTTCACCTGGCGCGCGAGCTCCGATGCCACGAACCTCAGCGAGCGAACCTTCGGCGTTGGGTTGGCCGTATTGTTGCTGGGCTTGCAGAAATTGCCGTTGATGGCGTTGCGCCCGTTGACGATGCGTTGCGCCGTGTTGGCGGCGTTCGACGTGAACATGGTGTTGATGTCGTGCGTCACTGCCAGCGCAGTGGGTGTCGTTGCGATCTGTCCCATGTGGCCCCCCGATGATGCTTGGCCGCTATAGTGCTGCGGCGCGTGTGGCTGCGGCGACGATGCCCAGCCAGACTCCTTCGAATATTGGCGAGATCTCGGACGTGTCGAGCATAAACCGCTGATCGGAATCGTCGTACGAGCGCGGCGGCAACTCGATCGTCACCGCGGGAATCTTGCGTTCGCTGAGAAGCCAGTCGGCGCAGTCGCCGCTCGTCGGATAGCGGTTCAGCGTCGCCCGGCTCACATACGAAGTGCCATGCCACGTGCCCATGCTCGTCACGAGATCGGCGGCGAGCGAGCGGGCCGTGACAAGACTGGCCTGGCAGGCGGCGTCGCAAGGCGGGTTCGAGAACCCGAAGGGATAGAGCACTTCCTGGCTGTAGCTGTGGAAGCTGATGGCCATCGTGAAGTTGTATTGCCGGGTCAGCGCGCGGACGGCCTGGGTCTCCAGTTCGGAGAAGGCCTCTTCGCCCGGATAGTTCTCGGCCGCCGGCACGCCCGACGCGCTGCCGCCGCCCTGGAAGCCGGTCGCGTAGTTCCGGTTCAGATCGACGCCATAAACCGGACGTCCGAGCGTGTCCCGACCGACCGGCCGGCGATTCTTTCGCCACATCCGATCGCCGCCGGCGCTGTCGGGCAGGTGCGAGAAGTCGCTGCCGTCGGGATTCAGCACGGGAATCACCCACACCTCGAGCCTGCTCAGCAGGGCGCTGATCGGCGCCAGCGATGCCTGGGCGACAAGGCGTTCGGCGATCAGGCAGGGAATCTCCGCGGCAATCCATTCCCTGGCGTGATGCCCGCCCAGGATCAGGATTCTCCTGGCATCGGCAGCGGCCTTCGGCGCGATGCGAAAGGCGACGATGGATCGTCCCTCCCAGGTCCGTCCCACGGTCTCGATGCTCAGAAGTGTCGTCGGAGCCTTTAGCGCCAATGACTGCGCATCGCGCCCGATTTTCGTCGCGCTTCTGAAGCCGCTTTCGTCAATCGCAGGCAACGGGCTCCCCCCTGATTGCCAATCTTGACGGCTCCAGGCGATGGAGCAGCGCTACAGTATTGCACGGGCCAGTACTGATGGCGACCAATATATCTGACAGTTGCCCTGACAGAATATCTTGTCTCGTCCTTTGCGGGTCACTCGATCACATTGGTCGCGCCCGCGATCAACACGACGGCAAGCGAGCAAAAGCCGCCCTACTCCGCGGCCCGGCGACCCTGGCTGTAGCGGCTGGTCACAGGCCGCAGGCCGAGGTTTTCGCGCAAGGTGCGGCCTTCGTACTCGGACCGGAACAGCCCGCGGCGCTGCAGCTCGGGAACCACCAGCTCGACGAAATCCTCACCGCCGCCGGGCAGCGTGGCCGGCGTGATGTTGAAGCCGTCGCACGCGCCCGCTTCGAACCACTCCTGCATGGTGTCGACGACATCGGCGGGCGTGCCGATGCGCGCCGAGCCGGTAAGGCCGGCCCGCAGGTACAGCTCGCGGATCGTCGGCTTCTCCCGTTTCAGCCGTTCGATGAGCAGGGCGCTCACGCTGCGCATCTCCTGGCTGCCCAGCGCGCCCTCGGGGACCGGGCCGTCGAGCGGATAGCCCGACAGGTCGCCGAACGAGCCGTAGAGCGAAGCAAGGCCGGCCAGCGGGTCGATCAGGGCCTGCAGCTCGTCGTACTTCGCCTGCGCTTCGGCGCGCGTGCGGCCGACGACCGGACACAGCGCGGGCATGATCTTCAGGTCGTCGGGCTCGCGGCCATACTTCGCCATCCGCCCCTTCACGTCGGCGTAGTAGGCACGCGCGCCGTCGAGCGAGCCGGAGATGGCATAGATGACCTCGGCGGTCGCGGCACCCAGCTCGCGCCCTTGCTCCGACGCACCGGCCTGCACGATCACCGGATGGCGCTGCGGCATGCACGCGACGTTCAGCGGACCGCGCACCTTGAAGAACCGGCCCCGGTGATCGAGCACGTGCATCTTGGCTTCGTCGAAATACCGGCCGCCCTCCTTGTCGAGCACGATCGCGCCGTCGTCCCAGCTGTCCCACAATCCCTTGACCACCTCGACGAACTCGGCCGACCGGGCGTAGCGCGTGTCGTAGTCCAGCGTCGTCGGCAGCCCGAAATTCTGCGCTTCGAGCTCCGACCACGACGCCACCACGTTCCAGCCGGCGCGCCCCTTGCTGATCAGGTCCAGGGTCGCGAACTTGCGCGCGAGGTTGTACGGCTCGTTGTACGTGGTCGATGCCGTCGTCACGAGGCCGACATGCCGTGTCACCATCGCCAGCGCCGGCAGCAGCGTCATCGGTTCGAGCTCGACCATGTCGCGGCCGGTGCGCGACAGCGAGCCCGGCGGATGATCGCCCTGACGGATGCCGGCGCCGTCGGCGAAGAAGATCATGTCGAGCCTGCCGCGCTCGGCGATCCGGGCGCTTCGCACATAATGCTCGACGTGCAGCGTGCCGTCGGCCGGCACATCGGGATGACGCCAGGCCGCCGGGTGATAACCATGGCCGCGGATCGACAACCCGAGCCGCATCTTGCGTGCCGCCATCACCCGGTCTCCTCGCTGGAAGCGAGCTTCCTCGCATTGCCGCGGCGCGACAACGCCGCGCAGGTCGAACAGCAAGTGTCCGGCCGGGCGATCGGCTAGTCCAGCTTGATACCGGCGGCGACGATGATCTCCCGCCATTTGGCGATGTCTGCCGGGATGATCGCGGCGAACTCGTCCGGCGTGTTGCCGACGACGTCGACGCCCTGCTCCTGCAGCTGCTTGACGACCTCCGGCGTGCGCAGCACGCGCACGATGTCGGTGTTCAGCTTGTCGATCACCGGCCTGGGCGTGCCCGCCGGCGCCAGCAGGCCGTTCCAGCCCAGCACCTCGAAGCCCGGCAGCGCGGCCTCGGCGATGGTCGGCACGTCGGGCAGGCCCGACGAGCGCGTGGGCGAGGTCACGCCGAGCGCCCTGACCTTGCCGCTGCGGATGAACGGCAGCGCGGTGATCGGGCTGTCGAAGAAGAAGCCGACGTCGCCGCGCAGCATCGCCGTGATCACGTCGGGCGCGCTCTTGTAGGGCACGTGCACGATGTCGATGCCGGCGGCCTTGGCGAAGCGCAGCGCCGCGAGGTGGCCGAGGCTGCCGATGCCGCTGGTGCCGTAGTTCAGGGTGCCGGGCTTCGCCTTGGCCAGCGCGATCAGCTCCTGCACCGAGCCGGCCTGCACCGACGGGCTGAGCGTGAGCACGAGGTTGATGGTGTTGACCAGGGTGATCGGCGCGAAGTCGCGCACCGAGTCGTAGGGCAGCTTGCTGTACAGGCTGGGGTTGGCGAAGTGGCTCGAATAGACCATCAGGATCGTGTAGCCGTCGGGCGCGGCCTTGGCGACGAACTCGCTGCCGATGATGCCGCCGGCGCCCGGCTTGTTGACCACCACCACCGGCTGGCCCC
>CAYNOF010001029.1:0-4567 GCA_964398335.1 uncultured Rhizobiaceae bacterium | reverse complement strand
TCACCGAAGGACGGTGCGTCCTCGGTCACGACCGCGAGGTCCTTCGCCGCGCCCAGGACGACGGGTGTGAAGTTGCTCACGGCGCCTGCACCTTCACCGCCTGGCCGGGCTTCAGGCCGGGCAGGGGGGCGACGACGACCTGCATGCCGGCGGATACGCCGCCGATCTCCACGAGATCCGCCTTCGGCCACGCGCGGCCGGGCGTCACCGCCTGGCGCACCAGCTGGCCGTCGCGCACGATCAGCACGAAATCGCCGGCATCGTCCTTGCGCAGCGCCGTGGGCGGCACGGCCAGCGCCTGCGCCGATTCGGCGACCACGACGCGGCCCGACGTGAACAGGCCGCCGCGCAGCGCCTCGTCGCGGTCGAGGACCTCGACGAAGACCAGTACCGAGCGCGAGCCGCTCTGCGTCGTCGGGCTGATGCGCGCGATGCGCGCCTTGAAATCGCGCTCGCCGAAGCCTTCGACCTGCACCCGGGCGGCCATGCCGACGCGCATGCGCACGACGTCGGCGGCCGGCACCTGCGCCGCCACCTCCATGTGCGAGGTGTCGAGCAGGGTCATCAGCTTGCCGTCGATCGGGATCGATTCGCCTGGATTGGCGAGGCGCTCGCCGATCACGCCGGCGAAGGGCGCCACGACCACGGCATCGGCCAGCGCCTTGCGCGCGACTTCGACCTGCGCCTCGGAGACGGCGATCTGTGCCTTCTTGGCATCGGCCACGGCGTTGGCCTGGTCGAGCGTCGAGCGCGACACGACGCGCTGCTGTGCCAGCGCCGCCTTGTTGGCGCGGTCCTGCTCGGCCCAGTCCGCATCGGCCTTCGCGGCTTCGAGCGCCGCCACCCGCTCGCGTACACGCGCTTCCAGCTCGATCGTCTCGAACTTCGCGAGGATCTGGCCTTCCTTGACGCGATCGCCCTCGCGCACCAGCACCTCGGCCAGGCGCGCGGAGATGCGCGACTTCACCGTGGTCTGGTCGACCGGCTGGGTCGAGCCGGTGAAGCGCAGGGTCTCGCGCAGGCGCTGCGGCCGCAGGGTGGCGACCTCGGCGGCGGCGAGCTCGATCGGCCGCGTCGCGGGCTGCGGTTTGGCCGCGGTCTGCGAGCTGGCACTGGGCGGGCGTGTGACCATGAAGGTGCCGGCGCCGGCAACGAGCACGCCGGCGGCGATGATGGCGAGCAGGCGAAGGGTCTTCATGGGCGCAACCCCGCGAGGACGAAGTCGAGATGGGCATCGTGGAATGCATCTGCCGTAGGGCAGGTGCTGTCGTAAGGCGCCAGCGAGCGGCGCCAGATCGCGAACATCGACAGCGGGCTGGCGATGGTGAGGACCGTGGCGGAGATGTCGGCGATCGGCCGGAACTCGCCGCGTTCGACGCCTCGGCGCAGCACCGTCTCGAACAGGCGGCGGCCGCGCTGGTCGATCTCCTCGATGAAGTAGCGCGCCACGTCGGGGAAGTTCGCGGCCTCGCCGATCACCAGCTTGGTCACACCGCCCGAGGGGCTCTCGTTGAAGGCGCGGAACTTCTCGAACAGGGTGCGCAGCAAATCGGCGCTGTGGCCCTCGTAGGCGGCGACGAACTGCTCGCCCAGGGTCAGCGGTTCGAGGATCGCCTCGGCGATCACTGCCTTGAACAGATCCTCCTTGCTGCGGAAGTACAGATAGGGGAGGCCCTTGCTGACTCCGGCCGCACGCGCAACGTCCTCAAGCTTGGTGGCCGTGAAGCCACGCTCGACGAACAGCTGGAGCGCCGCCTGCACTACCTCGCGCGATCGGTCCTGGGGGCGTCGGACCCTGTTCTGCGATGAGGTAATGACTGACTGGTCAGTATGCATGGCGTTAACATACAAACGCCGCCACGCGGAACAAGGGTGCGATTGTATCGCCGACAAACATTTCCCCGGAAATGGGCTATCAGGAAGCGATGCTTGCCTGGTTTGCCGCCGAACTCTCGCAATCCGCCCTGTATCTCGTCCTGGCCACGGCCTTGGTGGCCGGGTTCGTGCGCGGAATGGCAGGATTCGGTGCAGCTCTGATACTTACGCCGGTTTTCTCATCTTTTTACACACCAGCGGTCGCCGTCCCGACCCTGGGCTTTGCCGACTGGGTGATGAGTTCACCCATGGTTATCAGGGCGTTACGACGCTGTGTTTGGCGCGAGGTTCTGCCGCTGGGCCTATGTGCTGTCGTAGCCGTGCCTTTGGGCAGCTATGTGCTGGCGACGACCAACCCGTATGCGCTGCGGATCGGCATCTCGATCTTCGTGCTGCTGTCGGTCGCAGCGCTGGCGTCGGGTTGGCGCTACCGCGGCACGCCCTCGATCGCCGTGACGGTGGTGGTCGGCCTGCTTGCCGGAACCATGGGCGGCGCGATCGGCATGAGCGGTCCGCCCGTCGTGCTGTTCTGGCTCGGGGGGCAGGGCGATGCCGCGCAGGCGCGGACCAATACGCTGGCCTTCTTCGGCGTCTCGGCGCTGGCGACCATGACCATGTACGTGGTCAACGGCCTGCTGACCTGGCGGGTGGTCGGGTTGGCCATCATCCTGATGCCGGTCTACGGGCTCGGCCTGTTCCTCGGCAGCCGCGCCTTCCGGATGCTGCCCGAGCGCGCCTTCCGCTTCATCGCCTTCTCGCTGATCGGCGCGATCTCCGTGGCGACGCTGGTCGCGGCGCTGGTGTAGGGTCGCCCGCGCGATGACCACGCACCGCCTGTTCCCGACCCTGATCTACCGCGCGCCGCTGAAAGCAGGCTCGCCCGCGCGCTTCAACCAGATGCTGCTCGACGAGGCGCAGGCGATGGCGCTGGACGATCACGCCGGCCGGCGCTGGTCGGCCAAGCACTATCTCGGCGGCTACACCAGCTATGGCTCGCTGGCGCAGCTGCACCGCATCTCCTCGACCTTCGCCGCGCTCGAACGCGCGATGGCGCCGCACGTGAAAAGCTTCGCCAACGAGCTGGGCTACGACATGCGCGGGCGCGCGATCGAGATGACCGATTGCTGGGTCAACGTCATGCCGGCGCGCACCGTGCACAGCCTGCACCTGCACCCGCTGTCGTTCATCAGCGGCACCTACTACGTGCAGACGCCGCCGGGCAGCCCGGCGCTGAAGTTCGAGGATCCGCGCCTGTCGAAGATGATGGCCGCACCACCACGCCAGGCGAAGGTGGCCAAGGCGATGCGCTCGTTCGTCGAATACCCCGCCGAAGCGGGCACCTTGATCCTGTTCGAGAGCTGGCTGCGCCACGAGGTGCCGCCGGGCGAGGTCGAGGGCGAGCGCGTGTCGGTCAGCGTCAACTACGCCTGGCGCGATTTGTCTGCCGACAAGATCGCCGTTGCCCGCGCCAGGCGCCGGGCCTAGTCGTCTCACGCCACAGGAGACGAGACGATGCCGCTGAAGTTCAAGCAGGTCGACGTGTTCACGGCGACGCCGTTCAAGGGCAACCCGGTCGCCGTGATCTTCGGCGCCGACGGCCTCGACACGGCGCAGATGCAGCGCATCGCGCACTGGACCAACCTCTCCGAGACGACGTTCCTGCTCAAGCCGACGCAGGCCGGCGCGACGCACCGCGTGCGCATCTTCACGCCGCAATCCGAGCTGGCCTTCGCCGGCCATCCGACGCTCGGCACCGCGCATGCCGCGATCGAAGGCGGCGTGGTGACGCCGAAGGACGGCAGGCTGGTGCAGGAATGCAAGATGGGCCTCGTCGGCCTGACCGTGGCGGGCGAGGGCGCGCAGCGGACGATCACGCTCGATCTGCCCAACACGAAGACGCGCGTGCTCGATGAGGCCGAGATCGCCGAGATGGAAGCGGTTCTGGGCGCGTCGGTGGAGCACGCGCCGGCACCACGTGTCATCGATGTCGGACCGAAATGGATCACTGCGTTGATGAAGGACGCCGAAGCGGTTCGCGCCGTGAAGCCGGACCTCGCGCGCATGCCGGCTTTCGAGAGGAAGGTCGGCGGCACTGGCGTGGTGATCTTCGGCCGCCATGCCAACGGCGGGCCGGCCGCGGTCGAAGTGCGTGCCTTTGCGCCGTCCGACGGCGTTCCCGAGGATCCGGTGTGCGGCAGCGGCAATGGCTGCGTCGCCGTGTTCATCCGAGACGCGGGGCTGGGCGACTCGATCGGCCGATCCTATACGGCTTCGCAGGGTTACTGCGTCGGCCGAGACGGGCGCATCGCGGTGGACATCGCGGCCGACGGTGGCGTGAAGCTGGGCGGCCACTGCGTCACGGTCGTCGACGGCTCGATCGCCGCCTGATGTGAAAAGCCCCGGTCCTTCGACCGGGGCTTCTGCATCACTTCTTTTTCTTCTTGCTGTCTTTCTCTTCGTCCGCCGGCGCTTCGGCTTCCGCGGCGGGCTGCTCCGCCTCGGCGGCAGCCTCCGTCGCGTCGGCCGGCTTGTCGAACAGCGCCTGGGCCGCGGCCTCGGCGGCGGCCTGCGCCAGCGCCGCTTCCTGCGCCGCGCGGTCGGTCTCGGCCATGATCACGCCGCCCTTGGCCTGGAACTCCGCCTCGTCGGCCGAGCGGGCCACGTTGGCGGTGATCTCGACGATCACCTCGGG
>CAYNOF010001028.1:0-4690 GCA_964398335.1 uncultured Rhizobiaceae bacterium | reverse complement strand
CGAGGACCACGTCACCAACACCGGCACGCAGATCCAGCTCTTCATCGCGCTGGGCGCCACGCCGCCGGGCTTCGGCCATTTCCCGCTGCTCACCGACGCGCAGGGCGCCGGGCTGTCGAAGCGCGCCGGCTCGCTGTCGCTGCAGGAGCTGCGCGAGCAGGGCGTCGAGCCGCTGGCGATCGCCGCGCTGCTGGCGCGGCTGGGCACCAGTCACGCCATCGAGCCGGTAAGCGCGCTCGGCCCGCTGATCGAGACCATCGACTTCGGCCATGTCGGCCGCGCCGCCGCGCGCTTCTCGCTCGACGAGCTGCGCGCGCTCTCGGCACGCACGGTACACGGCCTGCCCTATGAGGCGGTGCGCGGGCGGCTGGCGGCGCTGGATGCCGATCTCGGCGAGGCGTTCTGGCTGGCGGTGCGCGGCAACCTCGCGGCGGTGGCCGACGCCGCGACCTGGGCCGCGATCGTGCGCGGCCCCGTCGCGCCGGTGGTCGAGGATGCGCCGTTGCTGGCCGCCGCCGCGGAGAAGCTGCCGCCGGAGCCCTGGGACGGCGGCACCTGGAAGGCGTGGACCGCTTCCGTGGGCGCCGCCACGGGCAAGAAGGGCCGCCTGCTGTTCCATCCGCTGCGCCTGGCCCTGACGGGACGCGAGCAGGGGCCGGAAATGGCGGGGATGCTTCCGCTGATCGGCCGTGCTAAGGTGTTTTCCAGATTGCGAGGAGACGTCTCGTGAGGTTCGGACGGCGATGTAGGGAGGGCGACCCCGCCTGAGGGGTTCGATCAACGCGGGCGGCGACGTCGCCCAGCGTGTCCTGCCGTCTCGAATCCGGAGTTCTCCCGTGTCTCTGCTCATCTACAACACGCTGACGCGCGAAAAGGAGCCTTTCGCGCCGATCGATCCGTCGCATGTGCGCATGTATGTCTGCGGCCCGACCGTCTACGACTACGTGCATATCGGCAACGCGCGGCCGGTCGTCGCCTTCGACGTGCTTTACCGCCTGCTGAAGCGGCGCTATCCGCGCGTCACCTACGTGCGCAACATCACCGACATCGACGACCGCATCATGACGCGCGCCGCCGACAACGGTGAGACCATCGAGGCGCTGACCACGCGCACCGGCGACGCCTACCGCAGCGACATGAAGCGGCTGGGCGCGCTGTCGCCCGACTTCGAGCCGCGTGCCACGCAGTATGTGGCGCAGATGGTCGCCATCATCGAGCGGCTGGTGGCCAAGGGCCACGCTTACGCCGCCGAGGGTCACGTGCTGTTCAGCGTGCCCTCGATGCCCGATTACGGCCGCCTGTCGCGCCGCTCGCGCGACGAGCTCGTCGCCGGCGCGCGGGTCGAGGTCGCGCCCTACAAGAAGGACCCGGCCGACTACGTGCGGTGGAAGCCGTCGACCGACGATCAGCCGGGCTGGCCCAGCCCCTGGGGTCGCGGCCGGCCGGGCTGGCACATCGAGTGCTCGGCGATGAGCGCCGAGCATCTCGGCGAGACCTTCGACATCCATGCCGGCGGCCTCGACCTGATCTTCCCGCACCACGAGAACGAGATCGCCCAGAGCCGGTGCGCCTTCGGTCATCGCATCATGGCGAAGTACTGGATGCACAACGGCTTCCTCAACATCTCGGGCGAGAAGATGAGCAAGTCGCTGGGCAACTTCTTCACCGTGCACGAGCTGCTCGACCAGTATCCCGGCGAGGCCATCCGCCTGCTGCTGCTCTCCGCGCATTACCGCCAGCCGCTCGACTTCACGCACGAGGGGCTGGTGCAGGCCAAGGCGACGCTCGATCGCTGGTACGGCCAGCTGCGCGGCAAGCAGGTCGCGGCGACCAGCGCGGTGCCGCCCTCCGTCGAGGACGCGCTGTCGGACGACCTCAACACGCCGCTGGCGATCAGTGCCATCCACCAGCTCGACGATCCCGCCGCGTTGCGGGCCGGCGCCAACGCGCTCGGCCTGCTGCAGCAGGACCCCGAGGCATGGTTCCGATGGGCGCCGTCGGGTGTGGCCGGACCGACCGAGGCCGAGATCGACGCCGCGATCGCCGCGCGACAGGCGGCACGCAAGGCGAAGAACTTCGCCGAGGCCGACCGCATCCGCGACGACCTCGCTGCCAAGGGCGTGGTGCTCGAGGACGGCCCGAAAGGCACGGTGTGGAAGCGCGGCTGATGAAGCTGCGCGTCTATCACATCGCCGAGGCCGACAACTGGCCGTCGATCCAGCGCGATGGTCTGCTGTCGGCGCGGGCGCTGTTCGAGCGTGCCGGCGCGCGCGCCGAGGATCGCGCGGCGGTGGAGAAGCATCGCGCGGTGCGCGCCGTGCTGAGCGACGGCACGGTGATCCGCGACCAGTCGCCGATGCCGCCGGCGGCGCTGACGCCCTGTCTGCGCGGCCTGACGCCGGCGCAGTGGTACGCGCTGCTCAACGGCAAGGTCTTCTTCTGGTTCGACGAGGATCGTGTCGCGCGTCACCTGCGTGCCTGCCGGCGCACGGCGCAGATCGTGCTGACCATCGATGCCGGGGCGATGTTGGCGCGCCATGCCGCGCGCGCCTCGGTCGCGCCGTTCAACACCGGCAACGCGCGACGCAAGCCGGCGGTGCGTGGCCGCGCCACCTTCGTGCCGTGGATGACGTGGCAGGCTTCGGGCTGGCGCTCGGAGAGCGATGGACTGGGCACCAGCTTGCGCTCGAAGAGCCACAAGCCCGCCGAGCTCACCATCGATCACGCCGTGCCCGACATCCTCGAGTTCGTCGTCGCGCGGCGCGATGTGACGGCTGCCGCCTAGGCCGGCCTCGTGCGCAGCCGGCCCTCGTAATCGCGCTTGCCGATCGGCACGCCCCGCGTGCGCAGGATGTCGTAGGCGGTGACGGCGTGGAAATGGAAGTTGGGCAGCGCGAACGAGAGCAGGAAGGTCTCGGATGTGAAGGCCAGCCTGCGAGGGCCGATGTGCAGGTCCAGGTTCCTGCCCGAGCAGCCGTTGACCTCATCGGGATCGAACGCCTGCAGCGCCGCCTCGGCCTCGGCGATCATGGCCCGCAGCTCGGCGAACGGAACCGGTCCGACCAAGGCGGGCGGGGTGAAGGCGCCGGTCTTCACGGCCTCCACGCCCCACACGGAATGGTGCGCCACGCATTCGATCTGGAAGTGGAACGGCGCCATGTCGACGAACAGGCGCGCCTCCACGAAGTCGTCGGGGTCGGCGCCCGTCTCCACGCAATGCGCCGCCGCACGATCGAGGAAACCCGCGACGGCGCTCACGGTCTGCAGGAAGGTCGGCACGCTGAGGTCGTAGAGTGATGTCGCCATCCCTAGGCCGTCTCGTAGCGATCCTTCAGCCGCACCCAGGCCATCGGATAGTCCAGCCCCGCCTCGTCGCGGCCCTTGGGCACGAGATCGAGCAGCTGGTAGGTGCCGTTGAGCGCGTCCAGGCCGCGGGAATAGGTCGAGTAGGTGTGGAAGATGGCGTCGCCCTCGTCGCGCTGGAAGACGCTGAGACCCGGCGCTTCGCTGCCGCCGAAGGTCTGGGTGCCGAAATTGTAGTTCGGCTGCTGCGGCTTGCCCTCGGGGAACGACACGGCGAAGTCGAAGTTGAAATCGGTGCCGAGCGACGACACCCAGGGGAAGCGCCAGCCGAAGCGCTGCTTGACCTGCTCGATCTTGGCGGCCGGTGCGCGCGATACCACGGCGAGCTCGACGTCGCGGTGCGCCAGGTGCACGCGTGCCGCGTCATGCTGCTCGGCCCAGAACGAGCAGTGCTTGCACGGCTCGTTCCAGTCCGGCCCGAGCATGAAGTGGTAGACGATGAGCTGGCTGCGGCCGGCGAACAGCTCGGCGAGGCTCACCGCGCCCGACGGTCCGGTGAACACGTAATTCTTGTCGATGCGCACGCGCGGCAGCGCGCGGCGCAGCGCCGCGATCTCGTCGCGCAGGCGGGTGAGTTCCTTCTCCTTGCGCAGCAGCGCGCGGCGGGCCTCGAGCCAGTCGCCGCGATCGACGGTCGTCGTCATGATTCCTCCATACGTGGCCGCTTGACTCCGGTAAGGGAGGCGTTTACTTAACCGGATAGTTAATAACACAGCACCGCGTGTCGCGGAAGAGGGCGATCATGGACAGCGCCGCAGAGCTCGACACCAGGCAATTGCGCATCGTCAGGCGCTTCAAGGCGCCGCGCGAGATGGTGTTCAAGGCGTGGACCGACAGCGCGACCTTCGCGCGCTGGTTCGGGCCGGACCGTTACCGCACCATGCGCTGCGCGCTCGACGTGCGCGAGGGCGGCGCCTGGTCGGCGACCCTGAAGGGGCCGGAGCGCACGCACTCCGTCAGCGGCAAGTTCCTGAAGGTGAAGCGTCCGTCGACGCTGGAGTTCACCTGGGCGTGGCACGAGACCGGCGATCCCGCCACGCCGCGCGAGCACGAGACCGTCGTCAGCATCGAGCTGGTCGATCGCGGCGATGAGACCGACATGGTCTTCACCCAGGGCCTGTTCCGCGACGAGTCGGGCACCCGGGGCCACAACGAGGGCTGGACCAGCGCTTTCGAGTGCATCGATCGCATGCTGGCGGCCGGCGAGAAGCAGAAGCTGGAGATCCTGAAGCAGCTCTATCTGGGCAGCAAGATCGTGATCCTCGACGAGCCGACCAGCGTCCTGACGCCCGCCGAGGCCGACGACGTGCTGGGGCTGCTGCGCCAG
>CAYNOF010001027.1:0-1712 GCA_964398335.1 uncultured Rhizobiaceae bacterium | reverse complement strand
GCCCGTGTTCCAGGACCCCTTCTCCTCGCTCAATCCGCTGACCCGTATTCGCGACATCGTGGCCCTGCCGCTGGTGGCGCAGGGTTCGCTGAATCGAGCCGAGATCGCGCACAAGGTCGACGAGATGCTGAGCCGCGTCGGCCTCAGCGCCGAGATGGGACGCCGCTTGCCGGCCGAGCTTTCCGGCGGCCAGCGCCAGCGCGTCGCCATCGCCCGCGCCCTGATCATGCAGCCCGAGATCGTCGTCTGCGACGAGCCGACCTCGGCGCTCGATGTCTCGGTGCAGGCGCAGATCCTCAACCTGCTGGCCGAATTGCGCCGCGACCTCAACCTCACCTACCTCTTCATCAGCCACAACCTCGCGGTGGTCGAGCATGTCGCGACCGAGGTCGCCGTGATGTATCTCGGCCGCATCGTCGAGCGCGCGCCCACCGACACGCTGTTCCACGCGCCCGAGCACCCCTACACGAAAGCGCTGCTCGCCTCGGTGCTGACGCCCGAGCCCGGACTCGGCGTGCCCGATGTCGGCCTGGGCGACAGCCTGCCCGACCCGTCGAACATCCCGCCCGGCTGCCGCTTCCATCCGCGCTGCCCGGTGGCGATCGAGCGCTGCGGCAGCGTGGCGCCGGCGACCACGTCACGCGCCGCCGGCATCGTCGAGTGCCATCTCGCCGCGACCTGACAGCAGCTGACACCGCGACTGAATCTATCTCGCCCGCGCACCCGTGATGATTCCTGATATGATGGCGTAACGATTGAGCCGATGTGCGTGAGGGGATGACCGTTGTCACGGCGTGCGCGATCCCTGTCGATCATGGCAACGCTGCTCGCCGTCAGCCTGATCGCCGCCGGCGGGCAGGCCTACGCGCAGCTGCCGACGGGCGGCGTGGTGGCGGCGGGCTCGGGCACGATCACGCAGACCGGCACGACGCAGCTGACGATCAACCAGACCAGCCAGAACGCCGTCTATGACTGGCGGACATTCAGCATCGGGGCCGGCAACCGGGTCGAGTTCAGGACTCAAGGTCCGTCGTCGAGCTCGATGAACCGGGTGCTGGGCCCGGACCCGTCGGTGATCAACGGCCAGCTTGTGTCGAACGGCCGGCTGATCCTGATCAACCAGGCCGGCGTGTTCTTCGGCGGCGGCGCGCAGGTCAATGCCGAGACGCTGGTCGTCGGCACGGCCAACGCCAACAATCTCTCGGAGTTCATGAAGAGCGGCCGGGTGATCTTCGATCACGCCTCGCCCAACCCGAACGCGCGCGTGGTGAACGACGGCACGATCACGGTGCGCGACGGCGGGCTGGTGGCGCTGGTCGGTCCCTCGGCGGCCAACAATGGCGTGATCAACGCGCGGCTGGGCCGGGTGACGATCGCCGGCGCGGAGACCTTCACGGTCGACCTCAACGGCGACGGCCTGGTGAGCTTCGCGGTCGGCAGCCCGGTGTCGCGGACGCCGCGCGACGCCCAGGGCAAGCCGCTGGCGCTGGCGTCGAACACCGGCACGATCAATGCCGATGGCGGCCAGGTGGCGATCACGGCATCGGCGGCGCGCGATGTGGTCAACGGCGTGGTCAACGTCGGCGGCCGGATCAACGCGCGCAGCGTGGCCAACGAAGGCGGCGTGATCGTCTTCGGCGGCGGCGAGAGCACGCAGGTCGACGTCAACGGCACGATCGACGTGTCGGGACAGGCCGCCGGCCGGCGGGGCG
>CAYNOF010001026.1:0-7058 GCA_964398335.1 uncultured Rhizobiaceae bacterium | reverse complement strand
AGGATGCTCTTGCGGTTGAAGTCGCCGCGGAACATGCCGCCGATCTGCGGCACGGTGACGTGGCTTTCGTCGACGATCAGCAGCGAGCCCTCGGGGAAGTACTCGAACAAGGTCGGCGGCGGCTCGCCCGGCTTGCGGCCGGTGAGGTAGCGCGAATAGTTCTCGATGCCGGCGCAGGAGCCGGTGGTCGCCAGCATCTCCAGATCGAAATTGGTGCGCTGGCCCAGCCGCTCGGCCTCGAGCAGGCGGCCGGCGCGGTTGAACTCCTCCAGCCGCTTGTGCAGGTCTTCCTTGATCTGCCGGATGGCGCCTTCCATCGTCGGCTTGGGGGTGACGTAGTGGCTGTTGGCGTAGACCACGACGTCCTGCAGCGACGCGGTCTTCTCGCCGGTCAGCGGATCGAACTCGACGATGCTCTCGATCTCGTCGCCGAACAGCGAGAAGCGCCAGGCCTTGTCCTCGTAGTGCGCCGGGAACAGCTCGATCGAATCGCCGCGGGCGCGGAAGGTGCCGCGCGCGAAGGCGTTGTCGTTGCGCTTGTACTGGATCTCGACGAAGCGGCGCAGCAGCTGGGCGCGATCGACGCGCTCGCCGACATGCAGGCGGAAGGTCATCGCCTGGTAGTTCTCGAGTGGACCGATGCCGTAGATGCACGAGACCGAGGCGACGATTACCACGTCGTTGCGCTCCATCAGCGCGCGCGTCGCGGAATGGCGCATGCGATCGATCTGCTCGTTGATCGACGAATCCTTCTCGATATAGGTGTCCGAGCGCGGCACGTACGCCTCGGGCTGGTAGTAGTCGTAGTAGGAGACGAAGTATTCGACGGCGTTGTCGGGGAAGAAGCCCTTCATCTCGCCGTAGAGCTGCGCCGCCAGCGTCTTGTTGGGCGCCAGCACCAGGGTCGGCCGGTTCACCGCCTGGATCACGTTGGCCATGGTGAAGGTCTTGCCCGAGCCGGTGACGCCCAGCAGCACCTGGTCGTGCTCGCGCTGCTGCACGCCCTCGATCAGCTGGCGGATTGCCTCGGGCTGATCGCCGGCGGGCTGGTAGTCGGAGACCACGCGCAGGGGCTTGCCGTCCGGCAGGGCCGGCCGACGCTGCAGCCAGGGCATGGCGAGGGGAACGACTCGGGTATCGGGCATGACGCGAATATAGGGGCCGCCGCCGCGGCAGGGGAGGCCGGGTTGTCCCCATTGGCAGGCCTTGAAAGGATAAAAGTCATCCTTTATAGTTTTAGCCATGGCCAGAAGCCGAAAATCCCTTGGCGCCGGCTTTGCCCGGTTGCGGTTGGACCCGGATCCGCCGGCAGCGGCGGCGCTGGCCGATCTGGTCGACGGCTATCAGAAGCTGGCGGAGTGGCTGGATGCGACGATCCCGGCCGGCCATCCCGCCGACCAGGTCGCGCTGCACCGCGCCTTCTATGAGCCGGCGCGGCGCCACGGCGGCCTGCCGGCCCAGCTCACGACCTTGGCGCTGCGCGACTGGGCGATGCGCCGGCGCGGTGATCGCGTCGAGGGCGTGCCGCTCGACGAACGGCTCTACAGCATCCGGGGAATCTCCACCGTCTCGCTGGCCACCGCCGACGGGCGCATCAGCGTGCCCTTCGCGGTGGCGGGTTACGGCCCGCGCTGGGCCGGCAGCGCGCCCGCGCGGCTGATCTCGCTGGCGGGGCAGTGGGAACTGCATATCGAAGCGGGGGCACAGGTCACCCGCCTTTTCCAGGAGGGTACGATGGCGACGGAAACTGTCCTGACGCGGATCGGCCGGGTGATTGCCGGCATGACGCATGCCGCGGTCGACGCGGCGGAGAACGCCGGCTCCGAGGCGGTGCTGGCCCAGGCGCTGCGCGAGATCGACGCCGCCGCCGACGAGGTGCGCGGCGAGCTCGGCAAGGCGATGGCCGAGCGCACGCGGCTGGAGCTGCGGCGCAAGGAGCTCGATCGCGAGCGCGAGGAACTCGACGGCAAGACAAAACTCGCGGTCGAGAAGGGCCGTGACGACCTCGCCGAAGCGGGCATCGCCCGTCAGCTCGACATCGAGGCGCAGATCGGCGTGCTCGACCGCATGCTGAAGGACTCGCAGGACAGCATCGACCAGCTCGGCCAGACGCTGGGCGCGGTGCGCGCCAGCCGGCGCGAGGCCGAGAGCCGGCTCGCCGACCTGCGGCGCACGGCAAGCGCCAACGCGTCGGGCGCCGCAGTGGGTGCGTCGCGGGTCGATCGTGCGCTGGACAAGGTCGAGCGCGCGCAGTCGGCCGTCGAACGCCTGACCGGCGTGCCATCAGGCGATGCGCCGGCCGACGGCAAGGCGATCGACGAGCTCAACGACCTCGCACGCAAACATGCGGTCGCCGAGCGACTCGCGCGCTTGAAAGCCGGCCGCAACTAGGGCCAACTGAGTGAGCCGATGCTCGACTTCGTTGTCCTGCCCCAGGTGGCACCGTTCTCGATCGCTGCGCTGGTCCTGATCGGGCTGACGCTGTTCGAGATCCTGACCTTGCTGATCGGCAAGCCGCTGTCGGCGATCGTCGATCACGCGGTCCATGTCGACGGTGGCCACATCGACGGCCTGCATTCGGGCAAGGAGGGGCTGGCGGGCAAGGTCGGGTTATTCGGCACCGCTTTCGACTGGCTCAATATCGGTCGCGTGCCGATCTTCGTCCTGCTGATCATCGCGCTCGCCGCCTTCTCGATCTCGGGGCTGGCGGTGCAGATCGGATTCAACGCCATCTGGCGGCCGATGCCGGCACTGCTCGCCGTGGCCGTGGTGCTGGTGCCGACCGCCTACTTCACGCGCTGGCTGTCGAGCCTGGTCGCCCGCGTCGTGCCGCGCGACGAGACCTATGCGCAGACCGGCGAGGACTTCGTCGGCCTGGTGGGCGTCGTGACCGTCGGACCGGTGCGCGCCGGGGTCGTGGCGCGGGCGCGGATCGTGGATCGCCACGGCAACGCGCATTTCCCGCGCGTCGAGCCAGCCGACCCGGCTGTCGTCATTCCCGCGGGCACGTCGATTCTGGTAATCGACGTGCGCAAGGGGGTGCTCGCCGTCGCCCTTGCCGATGCCGCCCTCGTCGCCGATCCGCCGGCCGCACCGTCCGGCCAATAACACTGTCCGTAACGTCGCCCCGTAAATCCGCCCTTGGCGCCGCCAGGAGACCGACATGCTCAGCCAGCTCTTCGATCTCGCTTTCCCGGCCATCATCATCATCGTCGCGCTGCTGGCGCTTGGCCTCGTCATCGCGCGGCTCTACACCCGCGCCGAGAAGGACCGCGCCTATGTCCGCACCGGTCTCGGCGGCCAGAAGGTCGTGCTCGACGGCGGCTCGATCGTGCTGCCGGTGTTCCAGAGCATCGCCTGGGTGAACCTGCAGACGCTCAGGCTCGAGGTGCGACGCGACAACGCCGACGCGATGATCACCCGCGATCGCATGCGCGCCGATATCGGCGTCGAGTTCTACGTGCGCGTGAAGCCCGATGCGCCCTCGATCGCGCTGGCGGCGCAGACCCTGGGCGACCGGACCAACGAGGCCGAGCAGCTGCGTGCCCTGGTCGAGGCCAAGTTCGTCGATGCGCTGCGCAGCGTCGCCGCCACCATGGCGCTGGCCGAGCTGCAGGAGCAGCGCGCGACCTTCGTGCAGTCGGTGCAGACCGCGGTGGCGCGCGACCTCGAGCTCAACGGCCTGGAGCTGGAGAGCGCCTCGCTCACCAAGCTCGACCAGACCGACACCAAGTTCTTCAACCCCAACAACGCCTTCGACGCCGAGGGCCTGACGGCGCTGACCAAGATCACCGAGACACGCCGGCAGGAGCGCAACCTCACGGTGCGCAACACCGAGGTGGCGATCGCCCAGACCGACCTCGAGGCACGCCAGCGCACGCTCGACATCGAGCGGCAGAAGAAGGAAGCCGAGCTCAACCAGCAGCGCGACATCGTCAACAAGACGGCGGAGACGCGCGCGGCAGCGGCGCAGAAGGAAGCCGAGGCGCGCCAGGCCGAGGAGCAGGCGCGCATCGCCGCCGACCAGGTGATCGCCCAGCGCACGGCGACGGCCAAGCAGGCGCAAGAGACCGCCCGCATCGAGGCCGACCTCGCCATCCGCCAGCGCCAGATCGAGAGCGAGCGCGCCGCCGAGACGCTGGCGATCGGCAAGAAGCGCGACATCGAGATCGCCGACCAGGACCGTGCCATCGCCGTCGCCGACAAGAGCCGGGCCGAGAGCGAGGCGCGGGCCAAGGCGGAAGAGGCGCGCGCTTTGGCGACGTCCGCCACCGAGAGCGTCGAGACGGCAAGGCAGATCGCGATCGCCGAACGTACCCGCCAGGCCGCCGTCATCGAGGCGCGCCAGCAGGCCGAGCGCGACGCCGCCAAGGTGACGATCGCCGCACAGGCCGAGCGCGAGGCGGCGGAGAACAAGGCGGCCGCAATCCGCACCGAGGCGCAGGCCGACGCCGACGCCGCCAAGATCCGCGCCGAGGCGCAGGCCAAGACCTACGAGGTCGAGGCCGACGGCCAGCGCAAGATCAACGAGGCGCGCAACGCCATGTCGGCGGCGATCATCGAGCTGGAGATCACCAAGGAACGCCTGCGCGTGATCCCGCTGGCGCTGGCCGAGGCGGTGAAGCCGCTGGAGAAGATCGGCGACGTCAAGATCATCGACATGGGCGGCGGCCTGCCCGGCCGCGGCGCGGCGGGGGCCGATGGCGCCAAGGGCGCCGCGACGCCCAGCGATTCGCTGCTCAACGCCCTGCTGGCCTATCGCGCGCAATCGCCGGTCATCGACCAGCTGCTCGGCGAGGCCGGTTTCACCGCGACGGGCAGCAATCCCGTGCGGTCGCTGATCGATGGCCTCGACCGCCCGCCGGCGCGACCGGCCCCGGCCAAGGACGATCACGGCGGCTGACCCGCCGCAGGCGATGACGTCCGGAAACCGCCAGCCAAAGGGAACGGCGGTCGTCATATCGATGCCATCGAGTCCATCCACCCCGGAGACAACCGATGGCCACCATCCGCAACGACATCACCATCGACGCACCGGCCGACGCGGTATGGGATGCGCTGCGCGATTTCCAGGCGGTGCACCGCCGCGTCGCGCCGGGCTTTCTCGCCGACTCCAGGCCCGACGGCGAGGGCGTGCGCATCGTGCACTTCTCCAACGGCACCACGGCCCGCGAAACGCTGGTGTCGTGCGACGAGGAGCGGCGCCGATTGGTCTACGCGATCATCGGCGGGCGCGCGGCGCACTACAACGCCTCGGTCCAGGTGATCGCCGAGGGTGCCGCGCGCTGCCGCGTCGAATGGGTCATCGACCTGATGCCCAACGAATTCGCCGACTATGTCCGCGGCCAGACCCGGCTGGCGGTGGGCGACATGCAACGCACGATGGGGCGAGTCGGATGACCCAGACTATCACCGCGCGCTGGCGCGACTGGAGCGGCGAGGGCCTGCAGCATCTCGTGCTGACTCAAAGCGCGGAGTCGATCGTCGCCGAGGCGGTTGTCGTGGGCGAGGAGGAGGGCGCCTGCTTCGGCGCCCGCTTCCGCATCACCTGCGACGCGGCCTGGCGCACGCGCCGGGTCGAGGTCGATATGGCGGGCACGGATCGTCGTCTCGACCTGCGCGGCGACGGCACCGGCCGCTGGCGCGACGGCGCCGGCAGAGCATTGCCCGCGCTCGATGGCGCCATCGATGTCGACCTGCCGCTGACGCCGTTCACCAACACGCTGCCGATCCGGCGCCTGGACCTCGGCGCCGGCCAGTCGGCCGACCTGCGCATCGTCTACATCGTCCTGCCGGCCTTCACGGTGACGATCAGCCCGCAGCGCTACACCTGCCTCGAGCTGTTGCGACGCTACCGCTACGAGTCGCTCGACAGCGACTTCGTGCGCGAGGTCGAGGTCGATTCCGACGGGCTGGTGGTGACCTACCCCGACCTCTATCGGCGCGTGCTCTGGAACTGCGGCTTGGTTCCGAGAACGCCGCGTTTGTCCTGAATCCTTTTTGTGGTTGCACGGGCAAGAGGTCACCCGCCGCGCTTCGCATGGCGCCTCGATTGCGCTAAGGGGGCCTGCCAACGGACAGCGTGGTCGACGGACGATGGCGAAGAAGAGGGCCCTGATTACCGGCATCCTCGGCCAGGACGGAGCCTACCTGGCGAAGCTCCTGCTGGAACGCGGCTACGCGGTGCATGGCGCGGCGCGGCCCTCGGCGTCGTGGAACGACTGGCGGCTGCGCGAGCTGGGTATCGCCGGGCGCGTGAGCATCGAGGCCTTCGACCTGCTCGACTACGAGAACATCCGCCGCCTGGTCGATCGGGTGCAGCCGGCGGAGATCTACAACCTCGCCGCCCAGAGCCTGGTCGGCTCGAGCTTCGAGCAGCCGCTTTACACCGCCGATGCCGATGCGATGGGCGTGCTGCGCCTGCTGGAGGTCTGCCGCAGCCTCGACCCTGCGATCCACTTCTACCAGGCCTCGAGCTCGGAGATGTATGGCGGCGTGAGCCCCGTCGCCTTCAGCGAAACCGCGCCGTTCCATCCGCGCAGCCCCTACGCCGTGGCCAAGGTCTTCGCCCATCACGCCACGGCGAACTACCGCGAGGCCTACGGCCTGCATGCCAGCGCCGGCATCCTGTTCAACCATGAATCGCCGCTGCGCGGCCGCCAGTTCGTCACCCGCAAGATCACCGCGACCCTGGCCGAGATCAAGGCCGGCGCCGACACACGGCTGCGCCTGGGCAATCTCGAGGCCAAGCGCGACTGGGGCTTCGCCGGCGACTTCGTCGAGGCCATTCATCTGATGGTGCGCGCCGAGCACGCCGACGACTACGTGGTCGCCACCGGCCGGACGCGCTCGGTGCGCGACTTCGTCGACTCGGCGGCCGCGGCGTTGGGATTCGATCTCGACTGGTCGGGGGCCGGGCTTGCCGAGACAGCCCGCGAGCGCAAGCAGGGCCGGGTGATCGTCGAGGTCGCCGAGGAATTCTTCCGTCCGGTCGATGTCGACACCCAGCTCGGCGATGCCGGCAAGGCGCGTCGCGCCCTGCACTGGGCGCCCAGCGT
>CAYNOF010001025.1:0-2778 GCA_964398335.1 uncultured Rhizobiaceae bacterium | reverse complement strand
GGGCTGGGCATCGGCGCCACGCCGAAGCGGTCGAGGTCGTAGCGCGCCATCCAGCTATGGATCATCTCGACGCCGCAGCAGGCCAGGCCGAAGGTCAGGCCCCACAGCGAGCCCGAGCGCGCCCAGGTCACCACCTTGTCGAGCTGCGAGACGACGAAACCCTTGTCGGCGAGCTCGCCCTGCAAGGCTTTCGACAGCTGGGCGTCGCCCTGATTGGGTGCGGGCATGGTCACTCCCATTCCAGCGCCCCCTTCTTCCACTCGTATATAAACCCGACCGTCAGCACGCCAAGGAACAACATCATCGACCAGAAGCCTGCGACACCGATGTCGCCCAGCGCCACCGCCCAGGGGAACAGGAAGGCGACTTCGAGGTCGAAAATGATGAACAGGATGGCGACCAGATAGAAGCGTACGTCGAACTTGCCGCGCGCGTCGCCGAACGGTGCGAAACCGCACTCGAAGGGCGACAGCTTCTCGGAATCGGGGTTCTGGCGCGCCAGGAGATAGGAGCCGCCCAGCATCGCGCAGACCAGGCCCACGGCGATGCCGAGGAAGATCAGGATGGGCAGGTACTCAGCCAGTAACGCGTTCATCGATCCCCCTCACCCGCATCGCGTTGCGCGAACCTCCCGCACCGGCGGGCAAGCAGCTTTCGTGCCTGCGCAACGAAGCGGGGGGCAGGCGTTCCCGCCCCGGGGACCAACGCTTGCGAACATCACCATGACCCGTGGGAGTCATGGCGCGAGCGACGGGACTCGAACCCGCGACCTCCGGCGTGACCGGCCGGCGTTCTAACCAACTGAACAACGCCCGAAAATACGACTTCGTTGGCGGGCGCACGTTTAGACGAGCGACTCCGACGAGTCAACGAAAAGGCCACCCGCCGATGGGGGCATTTTCCCTAGCGGATTCAGGCCTCTGGAACCGGCAATGGCGGCCATGACCCGTCAGGTCGATGGCGCGAGCGACGGGACTCGAACCCGCGGCCTCCGGCTTGACAAGCCGGCGTTCTAGCCAACTGAACTACGCCCGCACTGCGATATCGTTGGGGCGCGGACGTCTATACGAGCAACTCCGGCACGTCAATGAACCAGCGGTTGCAGGTGGCGGATGGTGGGCGATGACGGACTCGAACCGCCGACCCCCTCGGTGTAAACGAGATGCTCTACCAACTGAGCTAATCGCCCGCCGCCGGACGAGCGAGATACCACACCACAGCGGCGTGTGGCAGCGTCCTAGTTCAGCGCGTCCTTCAGCGCCTTGCCGGCCTTGAACTTGGCCTGGGTCGAGGGCGCGATCTTGATCTTCTCGCCGGTCCGGGGATTGCGCCCCTCGCCGCCCTTGCGCTTGGTGGCATAGAAGGTGCCGAAGCCCACCAGCATCACCTTGTCCTTCTTGCGCAGGGCCTTGGTGATCACGTCGAACATCGCCTCGATCGCCGCCGCAGCCTCCGTCTTGGCCAATCCCGCGTTGTTGGCAACGGCAACGACGAGATCATTCTTGTTCATGGAGGGCCCCACCGACTGGACTTCGCGCTAGGCAAAATCTAAGGCCCAACTCGCGGCCACGTCAATGCGGCAGATACCAGATATGGGGCTGATCGAGCGCTCGCTACCGCTATATGCGCTCCAAAGCAGACGGGCCGCCCCGTGGGGCGGCCCGTCGCGTTCGACTCTGAAGGCGGGTCGGATCAGTGGGTCATGACACCTTCGACATCTTCGGCCGCGGCCGGACGGACCGGCTCGTTGTCCGACTCGTCCTTCCACTCGATCGGCGTCAGCGGCGCGGCCAGGGCGCGCGCCAGAACCTCGTCGACCGTCGTGACCGGGACGATCTCCAGTCCCTTCTTCACGTTGTCGGGGATCTCGGCGAGGTCCTTCTCGTTCTCCTTGGGGATCAGCACGGTCTTCAGGCCGCCGCGCAGGGCGGCCAGCATCTTCTCCTTCAGGCCGCCGATCGGCAGGACGCGGCCGCGCAGGCTGATTTCGCCGGTCATCGCCACGTCGCGCCGCACCGGGATGCCGGTGAGCACCGAGACGATCGACGTGCACATCGCCACGCCGGCCGACGGACCATCCTTGGGCGTCGCGCCTTCCGGCACGTGCACGTGGATGTCCTTGCGCTCGAAGGCCGTCGGCTTGATGCCGAACGACACCGCGCGCGAGCGCACGTACGAGCGTGCCGCCTGGATCGACTCCTGCATCACGTCGCCGAGCTTGCCGGTGATCGTCATGCGGCCCTTGCCGGGCAGCATCACGGCCTCGATCGACAGCAGCTCGCCGCCGACCTCGGTCCACGCCAGGCCCGTCGTGACGCCGAGCAGATCCTCGGCCTCGACCTCGCCGAAGCGGAAGCGGCGCACACCGGCGAACTTGTCGAGGTTCTTCGGCGTGACCTTCACCTTGGTGACCCCCTCCATGAGGATCTCCTTGGTGACCTTGCGCGCGACGTTGGCAAGCTCGCGCTCGAGGTTCCGGACGCCGGCCTCGCGCGTGTAGTAGCGGATGATGTCGCGCACCGCCTTGTCGGTGATCTCGACCTCGCCGTCCTTCAGGCCCGCCGCCTCGATCTGCTTGGGCAGCAGATGCTTGCGCGCGATCTCGACCTTCTCGTCCTCAGTGTAGCCGGCGAGACGGATCACCTCCATGCGGTCGAGCAGCGGCTGCGGCATGCGCAGCGTGTTGGCCGTGGTGATGAACATCACGTCGGAAAGGTCGTAGTCGACCTCGAGGTAGTGGTCGTTGAACGTGTTGTTCTGCTCCGGATCGAGCACCTC
>CAYNOF010001024.1:0-2152 GCA_964398335.1 uncultured Rhizobiaceae bacterium | reverse complement strand
GCCGCGGTGAGCTGGGTGTGGAAATCCAGTCCGACCGCGACCGGCAGGCCGGGTGCGAGGGCACGGATGCGCCGCAGCAATTCGCCTTCGCCGTCGTCGAGGTGCTCGGCCACCATGGCGCCGTGCAGCGCCAGGAACACCGCGTCGCAGCCCTTGCCGATGCCGTCGAGGATGGCCGCGCTCATCTGCTCGTAGGCGGCCTTGTCGACATAGCCCGAAGGGTGGGCGCTGGCCGACATCGGCACGGCGATCTCCGCGCCGATCCGCCGCGCCACCTTGATGAAGCCGCCGATCGTCGTGTTGGTGCCTTCCGCCTCGGCGATCGCCGCCGCGCCGGCCAAGGGGTCGAACGAGGCCAGCGGCGTGGGCACCGGCGAGAAGGTATTGGTCTCGTGCATCATCATGGCGATGACGATCTTGCGAACCATCCGCGAACTCCTTGATCGGCCGGCGAAAACGCAGCCGATCGTGCCCGCGCCGGCGGCTGGCGAACAGCCTCACGCGGGCATGGGTCGGATAAGAACCCGCAGAGCTCGCATGTGAAAATCTGTTGCGTTGCAAAATTGGCACGCTGCCAAGGGACGATGAACAATCGTTTATCATTGAAAACAAAGAATTATTTTTCGCTTGCTCCGCCTTCGCAGATGCACCATATTTGCCTTGCGACAAACGTCGTTTCGACGACCTCTTTGTTTGTCGCAATGCCCGTCTTGGGCGTTTCCTCCCTAAAACTCGGGCGGTGTCTTTGACACCGCCTTTTTTTCGTCTGGAGCGGACGAAAGCGGCCCGACGCTATTCGGCGGCGAAGGCGGCGTGGCCCAGGGTGGCGTGGCCGACATCCTCGATGAACTCGGCGAGGTGGCGCGAGAGCGCCGCGAAGCCGGCATGCGGGCGCATCGCCGCCTCGTCCATGTAGAGCGCCCGGTTGATCTCGACCTGCAGGACATGCACGCCGTTGGCCGGCGCGCCGTAATGCTGGGTGGTGAAGCCGCCGGCATAGGGCTGATTGCGCACGGCGCGGTAGCCGCGTACCCGCAGCCAGCCCTCGGCCAGGCCGATCAGCGCCGGGGCACACGCCGCGCCGTGGTTGTCGCCCAGCACGAAATCGACCCGCCCGCCCTTGCCGCCCAGTCCCACGGGCGAGTTCGACGGCATGGAGTGGCAGTCGACCAGGATGCAGTGGCCGAAGCGCTCCAACGTCTCGTCGAGCAGCTTTCGCAGCGCAGCGTGATAGGGCCGGTAGTACCAGGCCAGGCGCCGCTCCAGCTCGGCCACCGGCAGGCGGCGGCGGTAGAGCGGCTGGCCGTCGAAGGCGACGCGCGGCAGGCAGCCCAGCCCGGCCGCGACGCGCGGCGAGCGCGTGTTGGCGTGGCCGGGCAGGGAGCCCTCGAACATCGCCGGGTCGACTTCGTAGGGCTCGCGGTTGGCGTCGACGAAGGAGCGCGGATAGAGCGCCTTGAGCATCGGCACGCCCGATTTCGCCGCGTGCGCGAACAGGTCGTCGACATAGGCGTCCTCGGCGCGGCGCAGCACGGCCATGTCGAGATGGGTCTGGCGCAGGAAATCGGTCGGGTATGCGCGGCCGCTGTGCGGTGAGGCCAGGACCACCGGCAGGGTCTGGGCCACCGGACGGTCAATCTCGATCGGCGGCGACGGCTGCGCGGCGGGACTCGATTCCATATGTCCTGATTAAACCGAATCGGCTCCGCCGTCATCCGCAAGTCATGGGACCGAGGGCGACTTGCCAACAAGGAACCGATGCGTTACAGCACCGCCCGCTTCGGCTCGGCGGGCGCGTAGCTCAGCGGGAGAGCACTACCTTGACATGGTAGGGGTCACAGGTTCAATCCCTGTCGCGCCCACCATCGCCTCGATGCGACGCCGCATCATGCGATACGGGCCTAACCGCCAGGCCGAAGCGACATTCCCAGGCACCGATGGCTCGACCTTTCCACGTGCTCATTGCCGTCTGGGGTGAGGCCTATGTCGAGACGATGGCGAGGACGCTGGTTCCGTCCCTGCTGTTTGCCGGCAACGTGCCCGGGCTGTCGCGGCAGAACCCCTGTACCATCGTCTTCGTGACCCGGCCCGAGGACGAGCCGAGGATTCGCGACCACGCATCGGTCAAGCGCCTGATGCAGGCGGCGAAGAC
>CAYNOF010001023.1:0-7458 GCA_964398335.1 uncultured Rhizobiaceae bacterium | reverse complement strand
AGACGCTGTGCGGGCAATTGCCGGCGAACAAACGGCCGCCGGTGCTGATGGTCAGCCTGCACATCTGGTCGATCGCGCACGGCATCGCCTCGCTGTTCGGCCGCGGCGACCAGGGACGGCGCAAGCTGCCGATGGACGCCGATGAGCTCCTGGAATCGGCGGTGCTGGTTTATTTGAGCGGCTTGGGCCTCAACCGGGCTTGACATCCCCAGGCACCGGGCCCAATGTAAATGTCGTTAACATTTACATGGAGGGCCTGATGGGCCTGGTGCGGAAACTCGACGATTGGGGCAAGCCCGCCTGGATCGCTCTGATGATCGCCGGCTTCATCGTCTTCTGGCCGATCGGCCTGGCTATCCTGTTCTACATGAAAGGAAGTGGACGCATGGGTTGCTGGAAGCACGGCTACGCCGGCCGTTGGCACATGCCTGACGGCATGAGCCCCAAGGACAAGTACAAGGCGTGGAAGCACGGCTGGGGCCGTTACCCGTCGAGCGGCAACGTCGCGTTCGATGAGTACCGCGAGGAGACGCTGCGTCGCCTCGAGGAGGACCAGCGCGAGTTCCGCGAGTTCCTCGACAAGCTGCGCGCCGCCAAGGACAAGGCCGAGTTCGACCAGTTCATGGCCGAACGCCGCAACCGCCCGAGCGAGCCGCCGGCGCCTCCCTCTCCGCCCGCGCCGCAGTCGTAAGCGCGCGGCAGCGACTACTCCACGGACGACGCCGGCTCATAGCCGGCGTCGTCGCATTGCAGGAGCTGCACGAAGAGCTGGTCGATCACGAAGGCGACATCACCGGCGGCGATGCCTTCGATATCGAAGGTCGCATAGTTGCCGGCCTCCCATTCGACCAGCGACGGCTTCAGCGTCCCGAACACGCCCAGCGCCCCCAGCCGTTTCACTGGCTCCTCGTCCGGCGGATACTGCGTGTTCAGCGAACCGCCTTCGATCAGCTGGACCCAGACCTCCTCGCCCGCCGTATTGGTCGCGGTGATGGTGCAGATGACGTCGCCGGCGCCAGGCCGCGCCAGCAGATCGCTCACCGCCGGATACAGAATCGCGCGCTGACGGTCGCCCATCGTTACCTCAGTCCAGTGAACCTTGCCCGGTCACAACTCGCTCACAGGGTGAGCCCTTTTTTCTGCCGCAATCCATCCCCAACTTTCTCACAATCAGAGGAGGGGACCAATGACAGGAAACCGTACCGTCGCGATCGCCGCGGCCGCTGCATCCGCCCTCGCACTCAGCGCCGCCGGCGCTGCGCAGGCTGGCGACAAGCATTGGCGCTCGGGTCCTTACTACTACAAGGTGCCGCCGGGCCACGTGCACGTGATCCAGCCGGCGCCGGTGGTCTATGCGCCGGCCCCGGTCGTCGTCGCACCGGCACCCGTCTATGCGGCGCCGGTCTACGCCGCCCCGGTCTATGCGATGCCGGTGGCCCCGGTCTATGCCGTGCCCAGCCGGCCGGTGGTAACGTTCGGCGCGGTGATCCCGCTTCGCTAGGCGGTGTTCCCGCCTCAGTGCGAGAACAGTACCGGAATCGGCGAGGAGAGGATCAGGTGGCGGGTCAGGCCGCCGAAAATCATCTGCCGTAGACGACTCTGCGTATAGGCGCCCTTGACGATCATGTCGGCGCCCGAGGCCTGCGCGGCCTCGACGATGGTCGGCCCGGGCGCCTTGTTGCCCGCCGTCAGATGCCGTGCCGTCACCTTCAGCCCACGCCGGCGCAATGACACCGCCAGCTCCGCGCCGCTGGGTCCGTCGACCATCGCGCCATCGACGCTGATGACCTCGATGCTCTCGGCGCGGCGGAACAGCGGCATGGCCATGGCCACGCAGCGCGCCGTCTCGGTCGAGGCGTTCCAGGCGATCACCATGTGCTTGCCCACGGTCGGATGCTTGCCGGCCGGCACCATCAGCACCGGCCGACCCGATTCGAACAGCGCGCCCTCGAACAGGCTCTCCGGCACCTTCGCCGGCCCGCCGGGCTGCGGCACGATGATCAGCTCCGCGGCGCGGCCGATCGAACCGATCTCCAGCGGCGCCGCCTGCTTGAGCTCGCGCCACAACGCGCCGTCCTGCGCCTCGGCCGAGGCCGCGCGCGGCACGCCCACGCCATCCATGGCGTGGAAGAAGCCGTCGCGCAGCGTATCGATGCGTTTGCGGTCCTCCTCGTCGTCGGCCATCGGCATGTCGAAGGGTCCGCCCATGCCGACATCGGCCCAGGCCACGCTCACCGCGCGGTAGGACGGCGGCTCGAGCCCGATCACATGCGAGCTCATGTCGTGCGCGAGATTGGCGGCGACCTCGAAGGCCGACAGATCATCGCCGCTCCACGCCAGCGCGAGGAT
This sequence comes from uncultured Rhizobiaceae bacterium, assembly GCA_964398335.1. Classification (GTDB taxonomy): domain Bacteria; phylum Pseudomonadota; class Alphaproteobacteria; order Reyranellales; family Reyranellaceae; genus JAFAZJ01. The sequence goes on along the minus strand of CAYNOF010001023.1, from coordinate 5,109 downwards.
GGTGTTCATGACGACGCCTCCAGTGCCGCCGTTCGGCGGCCGTCCCTACTCCCTGTGGGTGCCCGGACTTGGCGCCGGGTCAGCCCAGCAACACACTACGCGCACCGTATCGGGCGTCAATTCGCCCGCTGCACCTGGATGACGAGACAATGGCTGGCGCGGCACGGCTCGGATGCCTCGGTCCATCGGAAACCGCTGATCCGACCCGCGGCGTCGATACAGGCCGTGGCCGGCTCGGCGATGCACAACGCACGCGGCTGTTTTCCGTTGCGCAGATCCGCCTCGATCGCCGCGACGATGGCCGCACGGTTGCCCTCGCCGCGCCACGCCAGGCCGAGCGCCGGCTTGCCGCGCCGGATCAGCTCGAAGACCGTCGGCCACGAGAGCCAGTAGTCGCCGACCATGAACATCACATCGTTGCGCTCGGCGAAGTCGACGTACTCGGCGACGTTCCTGACGACCTCGTATCGCAACCAGCCCACGGGCGGCCGCCACAGGAGGCCGATGATGATCGCCGCGCAGACAGCGCCGAACAGCGCCCTCGCCGCGCGCCCCGCGTCGCGCACGAAGGAGAACAGCAACAGGGACGCGGCCGTGGCGAGCGCCAGGATGCTGACCGAGAAGTAGCGGAAGTGCGACTGGTTCGCCGTCTTCACCCAATCGTTCGTCGCGAACGCGATCCACCAGCCGGCGGCCAGTGCGGTGAGATAGAGGATCGCGTGCCACTCTCGCCGAGGACGCGGAGAACCGAGGCCGGCGAAAACACCGACACCCAGCACGCTGGCGAGGAGTGCGAGGCCGGCGGGCCGCATGGCGTCGATCATGGCGTCGAGCGCCTGGACGAGGCCAAGGCCGAGCGAACCCAGGCTGACGCCGAAGTAGGAAAAAGGTGGTGCCGGCCCCAGCTTCGACAGCGCCAGCCACGCACCCAGGGAGAGGATGGTGGCGACGACGATGGCGACCACGGTGCGGATGGCGAGTCCGACCGGCCACAGGACCGCGAGCGAGAGCGCGATGAGTGCGACGGAGGGATTCAGGCTGATCGCGATGAACAGGCACACGAATGCGACGGCTTGCGACCACACGCCGACGCCATCGCGCGTCAGGACCAGGGCGGTGATCGACAGCAGCAGGAACGACGGCGCATAGGGCTGCCCTTCGACCAAAAGAACGGCGGCCGAGGGCGGCGGGAGGATGAGCAGGATCACCGCCGTCATCGCCAGGAAGAGCAGCCAGCAGTTCGTCCAGGCGATGCCTCGATACAGCCGCGTCGCGACCACGAAAGCGAGCACCGCGAGAAAGGCGAAGAAGCTGAAGGCGAAGACCCAGAGATGCGCAAGCAGGTTGGGCAGCGGCGCTGTGATCCACGACAGCAGGAACGGGAGCAGATTGGCCAGCCGGTTCTGGCCCCAGAAGAACAGCGTCGTGTGTTGCAGCGACATCAGCGGCTGCAGCATCGCGTCGGCGTTCAGCGTGCCGGGCGCGAGCCGGTTGACCGCCATCGCCGCCAGCAGCGCGCAGACGAGGAAGGCAGCCAGACCGTGACGCAGGGATGCCGGCAATCGCATCTCCCCGTAAGTGCGGTCAGCTCGCGACGCGCGGCCTTTGTGCTGCCAACGCCGCCATGACCGCGAGTGACGACAACGCTGCGAACACGATCAGCGAACGGACATAGTCGCCGCTCCAGTCGCGCAGGACGCCGGAGAGCACCGGCCCTACCGCCTGCGCGAGCACTTGCAGCGACAGCGCCACGCCGCGGATCGCGCCGTAGCTCTCGCGGCCGAAATAGTCGGCCCAGGCGATCGGCAGCAGGGTGAGGATGCCGCCGATGCCCATGCCGAAGGCGCCCGCGGCAAGATAGGCGCTTCCGCTGGCATGCACCCAGATCAGACCAAAACTGCCCGACGCCGCCAGAACAGCGGCCAGCGCCATCGCGTAGCGGATCGGCCCGCGGCGCGCGAGATAGCCGAAGCCGATGGTCGCCACGGCCGACATCGAGGAGAAGACGCCGACCACCGAGGCAGCGGCCAGCGGCGGGATACCGCGCTCGATGAGATGCGGCACCTGATGCAGGCTGACGCCGGCCTGCACAGGGTAGACCAGCACGGTATAGAGCGAGAGCAGCCAGAAGGCCGGCGTGCGCATCGCCTGGGCGCGGCTGAAACGCGGCTCGGCGGGCGTGGGCGCGGCGTTGGCCGAGGCCAGCCGGTCGGGCACCAGCCCGACATCCTCGGGCCGCCGCACCAGCAGCAGCCAGGCGGGCACGAAGCCGACGACCAGCACCGTGGCGCCCACCGCGATCCAGCCGTCGCGCCACGTGCCCGCGCCGATGGCGAATTGTGCGATCAGCGGCAGCGCGATCAGCCCGCCGAGCTGTGCCACGGTGGCGATCGAGGTGACGAAAGCGCGATGCGCGACGAACCAGGCATTGAGCGCGCCGTAGAGGCCGAGATCGAATGGCCCGGCCCAGATCATGCGCGCGAAGCAGAACACCAGGTAGAACATCGGCAGCGACTGCGTCAGCGACAGGCTCATGCAGGCGGCGCCCGAGAACAGCACCGCGAGCGTCAGCACCAGCCGCGCGCCCTGGCGGTCGAGCATCGGGCCGATGATCGGCGAGATCAGCGCCGCGAGCACGCCGCCGACCGACACCGCGCCGGCGATCGCCGTGCGCGACCAGCCGAAATGCTCGGTCATCGGCGTGACGAAGATCGACAGCACCGCCACCGACGGGCCCTGGCGCGCGAAGCCGGCGAGGCAGACGCAGCCCAACACCACCCAGCCGTAGAAGAACGGCAGGCGCGGGATCAGCAGGCGCGGCAGCAGCGGTGGTGACATCATGAAGGCCTGGGTAAGCCGGAACGCGGACTGGCGCGAGCCGCGCCCAGGGTGTCATTGTTCAGACAAGAGGGCGGGAGAATGCCATGAAACCCTGGCGTGTCAGCGTCGGCTGTGCGGTGCTCGCCGTACTGGCGTCGACCGCGCCATCGTCGGCCGAGACGGCCGTCGAGGCGGCATTGCGATGGGGGCTGCTCGGCACGTGGAAGCCGGACTGTGCCGCGCCAATAACCCCGTTCGACGCACAATACGCCTATGTCGCGCGCGGCACGTCCTTGTTCCTCGACCGCGACCTGGGCAACTCCGAGGATTCCAGTCCGATTCGGGAGGCCGTGATCCAGGGTGACGGAACGATCGAGCTGACGATCGTCTTCGAGGCTGCGCAATCGCGGCGCAAGAACGTCATGGAGCGCAGCCACGGCGGCCAGATTCGCGTGCAGACCAACTACGACATCGACACGGGGTCCTATTCGGTGCGCGACAGCAGGCTGGTTTCCAGCGGCAAGGAGACTCCCTGGCAGACGCGCTGCCGCTGACCGGTGGCACGCCGTCACCCGGCGGCCGACCGCTTCAGGACCAATACAGTCGGATGCCAGGCGGCAGCGGTGTGAGTGTCGAGCGCCATCTCGCGCGATCCTATCGCCCGATCGCCACGTGAGCCAACCGTCGACAGCGCGCGTGGCTTCGCGCAGGATGCTGACGGCGAACCCGATGAGGCAGCAGCAGGGCCATGGCTACCTACCAACGTCCGCCGACAAACCCCGTGGTCGATGCGCAACGCAGTTCGCGCTGGCCGATCTTCCTGTTCGTGGTCGTGGCCGTGCTCGCGGTTGGCGGCGGCATCGCCTACGACCGCTATGTCACCAACGCACCCATCGTCCTGACGCCCACCAGGCCGAGCGAGCCGCCCACCACCGGCTCCGGTCGCCCCTCGCAGTCCACGTCCCCCTCGACCCAGCCGACACGACCTGGCCAGAGCAAGCCGACGCAGTCCGCCCGCGGCACGCCGGAATGGCTGCCTTTCGTCGTCGGGCTGATCCCGGTCGTCTTTATCGGCGTGGTCGCTCTGATCATCTTCAGCTGGGTGCGCCGGCTGCGGCGCGCGGCCATGGATCAGGTGCGCACGGCCAACCCCGTCGGCCATTGGGCCGGGGGACAGCACCGCGGCACCGGCGGAGCCGCCGCCGGCCCGTGGGCGCGCCAACCGGGCACGGCCGCCTCCCCCGTGGCCACGCCCACCGCATCCAGCCAGCCGGTCAAGCGCAAGGGCGGCGGCTTCCCCCTGCTGCCGCTCATCGTCGGCGCCATCATCCTCGACCAGGCGGTGTTCAACGGCCGCTACAGCCGCGAGGCGCTGGCCTGGGCCACGCGGATCATCGAGCAGTTCAGCCGCTAGGCCGGACGCGGGGCGGTTGACTTTCGCGCGCCGGACGTTAGCTTGCCGGCCCATGATCTGGCGACTGCGGACCCTTCGACTTATCGCCGCCGGCCTCTGAAGGCCGGTCGGGTGCGCGCCCGCGCCCTCTTCGCTTCCGCCGTCTCTACCGCTTCCGGTTCCGATCATGTCCTTCATTTCCCTAGCCATTTCGACGGGCGCGAGGCCGTCGCTGCGACTTAGCGGCGGCTTGCGGGCCTGAGTGCGGCTGTCTGCCGTTCGCCCGCGAGCCTGTGGTCCGGCGCGTCCCGCCCCGGGCCGATGACGCCCTCATGACATGCGACGCCCCCGAGGGGCGCAGGAGAGAGACATGCCGCAGAAACCGATGATGCCCAGCGCCAGCGAGAAATACGTCCCGTTCAAGCCGATCGACATCAAGGACCGCAAATGGCCTAACGTGGTGATCACCAAGCCGCCGATCTGGTGCGCGGTCGATCTGCGTGACGGCAACCAGGCGCTGATCGAGCCGATGGATTCCGACCGCAAGACGCGGATGTTCAAGCTGCTCTGCGACATGGGCTTCAAGGAGATCGAGGTCGGCTTCCCGGCCGCGTCGGAGACCGATTTCGACTTCGTGCGCGAGCTCATCGAGAAGAGGATGATCCCCGACGACGTCACCATCCAGGTGTTGACGCAGAGCCGGCCGGAGCTGATCGAGCGCACCTTCGAAGCCTGCCGCGGCGCGAAGCGCGCCATCATCCATCTCTACAATTCGACCTCCACGCTCCAGCGCCGGGTCGTGTTCAACACCGACTTCGCCGGCATCATCGAGATCGCCGTGTCGGGCGCGAAGCTGGTCAAGCAGCTGGCCGATGCCGATCCCAACACCGAGTGGG
>CAYNOF010001022.1:0-3180 GCA_964398335.1 uncultured Rhizobiaceae bacterium | reverse complement strand
GACACGTTGCAGCGCTCGGCCGCGCGCGTGAAGTTCAGCGCTTCGCATACCGCCAGGAAATAGCGGATCTGGTGCATCTCCATGGACTGGCTTCCCCGATGCCTGGACGCGCCCTGTCTACCCGCGAACACGATACGTCGCGGCTATCGTAAGACAAGCCAGCGCCTATTTCCCTTCGCGCACACGGGCCATCACGTTCCTGAGATGGATCTTGCCCGCACCCTCGAAGCCCTGCGCGACCACCACATGGCGGCGATCGACGACTTCGCGCGCCAGGCCTTCGAGGAGGAGCTCGACCGGCTGCGCATGCTGCGCCTGACCGACGAGAGCCTGGGCGTCGGCGACATGCTGCCGGATTTCGAGCTGGCCGACGGCGCCGGCAGGACCTGGCGCTCGATGGAGCTGCTTGATCGCGGGCCGCTAGTGCTGGCGTTCTTCCGCGGCGGCTGGTGTCCCTACTGCGAGATCACCATGGCGGCGCTCAACGACGCGCATCCCCGCATCGAAGCGCTGGGTGCGACCGCGATCGGCATCTCGCCCGAGCTGTCGGAGCATGTCGCCGCGACGGCGAAGAGCCGCAGCCTGACCTATCCGCTGCTGAGCGATCCGGCCAACGCCTATGCGCGGCTGTGCGGCGTCGCCTATGAGCTGTCGCCCGATCACATCAGGATCCATCGCGATCGCCAGCGCTCGCTGCCGGCGATGCACGGCGACAGCAAGTGGCGGCTGCCGGTACCGGCGGTCTACGTCATCGAGCCGACGGGTCGCGTCGTCTTCGCCTTCGCCGATGTCGATCCGGCGCGCTGGGCCGATCCCAAGGATCTGCTCGACGCGCTGCGCCGCCTCGCGCGCTGAACGCCGCACGCATCGAATCCCAAGCCAGCAAGCATTTCAGTTCGCGCGGGCAGTCGCGCATTGTCTCACCACACGGCGGGGGCGCTCGTGCAGGGAAGAAGACAATGCTCGACGGCAAGACCGCCATCGTCACCGGCTCGACCAGCGGCATCGGCTTGGGTATCGCCGAGGCTCTGGCGCAGTCAGGCGCCAACATCGTGCTCAACGGCTTCGGCGACACCATGGAGATCGAGCATGTCCGCTGCGATCTCGCCAAGCGCACGGGCGTGCGCGTCGTCTACTCGCCCGCCGACATGGGCAAGGCTGGCGCGATCGAGAACATGATGCGCCAGACGGTCGACACCTTCGGCGCCGTCGATATCCTGGTGAACAATGCCGGCATCCAGCACGTGGCGCCGGTCGACGAGTTCCCGCCCGAGAAGTGGGACTCGATCATCGCCATCAACCTGTCCTCGGCTTTCCACGCCACGCGACTCGCCGTGCCTGGCATGCGCAAGAAGGGCTGGGGCCGCATCATCAACGTCGCCTCGGCGCATGCGCTGGTGGGCTCGCCCTACAAGTCGGCCTATGTCGCGGCCAAGCACGGCGTGTACGGCCTGACCAAGGTCGTGGCGCTGGAGAATGCCGAGGACGGCATCACCTGCAACGCCATCTGCCCCGGCTATGTGCGCACGCCCCTGGTCGAGAAGCAGATCGACGACCAGGCCCGTGCCCACGGCATCGCGCGCGAGAAGGTGATCAGCGACATCCTGCTGAAGCAGCAGCCCAACAAGAAGTTCGTCGAGGTCGCCGAGCTCGCCGCGCTCGCGGTGTTCCTGTGCAGCGAGCAGGCCGGCTCGCTCACCGGCGTGGCGCTGCCGATGGACGGCGGCTGGACCGCGCACTGAGGGAGGCGGTGATGCGCGACAACGTCAAGCACGTCAGCCTCGCCCTGCAGGGCGGCGGCGCGCACGGCGCCTATGCCTGGGGCGTGCTCGACCGCCTGCTCGAGGACGAGCGGCTGGAGATCGAGGCGGTCAGCGGCACCTCGGCGGGCGCGATGAACGCCGCGGTCTTCGCCGACGGCATGGGCCGCGGCGGGCGCGCCGAAGCCAAACGCGCGCTCGAGGCCTTCTGGCGCAACATCAGCGAGGCGGCGCGCTTCAGCCCGCTGCAGCCCACGCCGTTCGATCGCTTCACGCGCGGCTGGAATCTCGACCATTCGCCGGCCTTCATGGTCTTCGACCTGCTCAGCCGCATGCTGTCGCCGTACCAGATGAATCCGGCGAACATCAACCCGCTGCGCGACGTGCTGCTGAAGTCGGTCGACTTCGAGCGCCTCGCGCATTGCCGCGCCGTGCGCCTGTTCATCTCCGCCACCAACGTGAAGACCGGCAAGGTGCGCGTCTTCGAGAGCGGCCAGATCACGCCCGACGTGCTGCTCGCCTCGGCCTGCCTGCCCTTCATGTTCCAGGCGGTGACCGTCGATGGCGAGCCGTACTGGGACGGCGGCTACATGGGCAATCCGGCGCTGTTCCCGCTGATCTACGGCGCGCAGTCCCGGGACGTGGTGATCGTGCAGATCAACCCGCTGACCTGCGACGAGGTGCCGACCACGGCACCGGCGATCATGAACCGGCTCAACGAGATCAGCTTCAACTCCAGCCTGATGCGCGAGATGCGCGCCGTGGCCTTCGTCACCGACCTGATCGACCAGGGCCGGCTCGACGCCCGGAGCTACAAACGCATGAACGTGCACTGGATCGAGGCCGAGGAGCACATGAAGGGTCTCGGCGTGTCCAGCAAGCTCAACGCCCAGTGGGATTTCCTGCTGCACCTGAAGGCGATCGGCCGCTCGGTCGCCGGCACCTGGCTGGAGCGCCACTTCGACGCCATCGGCGAGCGCTCCACCGTCGACATCAAATCCAAGTTCCTCTGACCGACGGACTGCAAACGATGAACCGCCAACAGATCCTCGCCGCACCCTCGATGCCGGTCGCCGGCCCGAGCTATCCGCGCCTGCCGTACCGCTTCGTCGATCGCGAATACATGATCGTGATCTACGAGAGCGATCCTGCCGCGATCCGCGCCGCCGTGCCCGAGCCGCTGGTCCCTGATCCGTCGAATCAGGTCTTCTACGAATGGATCCGCATGCCCGACTCCTCGGGCTTCGGCGACTACACCGAAAGCGGGGTCGTCATTCCCTGCTCGTTCAACGGCCGGCCCTGCAATTTCGTCGCCCAGATGTATCTCGACGACGATCCGCCGATCGCCGCCGGCCGCGAGATCTGGGGCTTCCCCAAGAAATACGCCCACCCGAAGCTGGCGATCGCCAAGGATACGCTG
>CAYNOF010001021.1:0-1046 GCA_964398335.1 uncultured Rhizobiaceae bacterium | reverse complement strand
CAGCTCGAGGAGGCCGCCTGATGGCCATCGCGATGTCCGGCGGCAATGGCGGCATGCGCGGCAGCAAGATGCGCCGGCGCATGTACACGCCGATGTCCGAGATCAACGTCACGCCCTTCGTCGACGTCATGCTGGTGCTGCTGATCATCTTCATGGTGGCGGCGCCGCTGATGAATGTCGGCGTGCCGGTCGAGCTGCCGAAGACCACCGCTGATCCGATCACCGGCCAGGACGAGCCGCTGGTCGTCACCATCGATGCCAAGGGCGACATCTATCTCAGCGAGACCAAGTTCAGCGCCGAGGAGCTGGTCGAGAAGCTGCGCGCCAACCAGAAGGAGAAGCCCGACCAGCGCATCTTCGTGCGCGGCGACAAGGCGATCCCCTACGGCAAGGTGATGGAAGTGCTCGGCGTGCTGCGCGCCGCCGGCTTCGTCAAGGCCGGCCTGGTCGGCGATCTTTCGACGCCGCCACCTGCGGGTGGCGCACCGTCGGGCGCGCCTGCCGGTGCCGCGCCGGCCAAACCGCCGGCTGCTCCACCGGCATCGACCAAGAAGTGATCGCGCGAGGTTGAGGCGCGGGGATGAACGGACGCGGCAGCAAGTCGGGCGACATGGGAACGCCGGCCATCGTGTCGGCGAGCCTGCACTTCCTTGTGCTGGGGCTGCCGCTGCTGCTCGGTCTGTTCAACGCGCCCAAGCCCGACGACACGCCGATTGAAGTCCCGGTGTATGACGCCTCGGAGATCGGTCCGCACAGCGCCGCGCCCAAGGTCGCGCCGCCGGCGCCGCAGGACAGGAGCCTGCCGCAGAAGGACGAGCCGACGCCGCCGACGCCGATGAAGTCGCTGGAGCCGGCCGCCGCGCCGCCGCCGCCGAAGCCGCCCGAGCCGAAGCTCGCCGACGCGGTGCCGCCGCCTCCGCCGCCACCGCCACCGCCGGTGATGCCCAAGGTCGAGACGCCCAAGCCGCCCGAGCCGCCCAAGCAGCCGGACCCGCCCAAGGTCGTCGATGCCGAGCCGCTGAAGCCCAAGCCGCTGCCGGATCCGC
>CAYNOF010001020.1:0-1265 GCA_964398335.1 uncultured Rhizobiaceae bacterium | reverse complement strand
CGACCCAAGCCACAGCTCGCCGACGATCGCGTGCAGCACTACGGCGAGCCCGTGGCGTTGGTGGTCGCCGAGACCATCGAGGCCGCTCGCGCCGCAGCGTCGGCGGTCAGGATCACCTATACGGCGGAGCCGGGCAGCTTCGACCTGAACGCGGCGCGCACGACGGCCTACGAGCCCAGGGACGACCAGCGGCCGGCCACCAGCCGTGTCGGCAATTTCGAACTCGCCTTCGCGCAGGCGCCGGTCCGCCTCGACGCCACCTACACCACGCCCTACCAGAACCACGCCATGATGGAGCCGCACGCCAGCGTCGCCTCGTGGGACGACGGCACGCTGACCGTGCGCTCGGCCCTGCAGCTGGTGGAGAGCGCGCACAAATCGATCGCCTCGACGCTCAAGCTGCCGCTGGAGAAGGTCAAGGTGATCAGCGAATATGTCGGCGGCGGCTTCGGCGGCAAGCTGCCGGTCCATGCCGATGCGATTCTCGCGGCGATGGCCGCACGCGAGCTGAAGCGACCGGTGAAGGTCGTGCTGACACGGCAGCAGATGTTCCACGTCACCACGCACCGCTGCGCCTCGATCCAGAGGATCCGCCTGGGCGCGCGGCGCGATGGGCGGCTGACCGCCATCGGACATGAATCGATCGGGCAGAGCGCGCGGGCCGACGAGTTCGCCGAGCCGGTGGTCAATTCCACACGCTCGCTCTACGCCGCGGACCATCGGCTGACCGGCAACCGCATCGTCGCGCTCGACCTGCCGATCGCCGATGCGATGCGCGCGCCGGGCGAGGCGATCGGCCTGCTGTCGATCGAGCAGGCGATGGACGAGCTGGCCGAGCGGCTGAACCTCGATCCGATCGAGCTGCGCCTGCGCAACGAGCCGAGGCAGGATCCCGAGAAGAAGGTGCCGTTCTCGACGCGCAACCTCGTGGCCTGCATGAAGGAAGGCGCGCAGCGCTTCGGCTGGGCCAGGCGCAACCCGCGGCCCGGCGGCAGCCGGCAGGGCGCGTGGCTGGTCGGCATGGGCATGGCGGCGGCGATCCGCGGCAATTTCCTGCGCCCGGCACAGGCCCGCGTGCGCATGCTCGATGCGAGTCATGCCCGGGTCGAGATGGACATGACCGATATCGGCACCGGCACCTACACCATCCTGGCGCAGATCGCCGCCGAGCGGCTCGACCTGCCGGTCGAGAACGTCACGGTGCGGCTGGGCCACAGCGACGATCCCGATACGCCGGGCTCGGGCGGCTCGTTCGGCGCCTCGAG
>CAYNOF010001019.1:0-2150 GCA_964398335.1 uncultured Rhizobiaceae bacterium | reverse complement strand
CCAGAACAATGGAAACATAAACAGACGCCGCGCCTGGATCCCGACTGCCCTAGAGGCAGAAATTCGTGCCGCGCGGCGCGTGCGGTAGAATCGGTCATGGCCCGGCCATGTCCCTGTCCCGCCCGCCCGACCGGTTCGTCCGCGCGCGAACCATGTCGAACCATAGAACCGGCAACGAGCGCCGCCGTCCTCAGGCGGAGGAGGCCGCGCTGCGTCCGTCTCGAAGCATGGGCGACGCAGGCCGGGCGGATCGCCCGCTCCTCGAGACGCGCCCCGTGGGCGCTCCTCGGGGTGGGATCGGTGCCGGGACCATGGCAACCCATAGAGGCCGGCGGTCAGGCGCGGCGATTGAAAACCACGGAAATCGGTGCAGGCTGCCGCGATGGCCACGCTCTACCTCGTCAGCGGCAAGATCGGCGCCGGCAAGTCGACCCTGGCGAAGGAGCTCGCGTCGCGGCCGGGCAGGCTGCTGATCAGCGAGGATCACTGGACCTCGCACCTCTTCGCCGACCAGCTCAGGACCATCGACGATTACCGCCGGCTGTCGGCGCGGCTGCGCGCGGCGATGGCACCGCATATCATAGCAATCCTGCGCGCCGGGCTCTCGGTCGTGCTCGACTTTCCCGCCAACACGCCGCTGCAGCGCGGCTGGATGCGCGGGCTGATCGACGAGGCGCGGGTGGCGCACGAGCTGCACCTGCTCGACATGCCCGACGCGGTCTGCCTGCAGCGCCTGCGCCGGCGCAACGCCAGCGGCGGGCATCCCTTCCAGGTCAGCGACGCGGAATTCGCGCAGTTCACCCGGCACTTCGTGCCGCCGGCGCCGGAGGAGGGCTTCAACGTCGTCGTTCACTCGCCCTGATGGGGCGGCACGCGGACCAGCATCAGCGCCGCGAGCGCGCCCAGCATCAGCGCCGTGGAGACGACCAGCACGCCGGCGCCGTAGCGCTCGATCAGCAGGGCGAAGAGCAGCGGGGCCACGCCCTGCAGGATGCGCGCCGGCGCGCCGATGATGCCCAGGCGGTAGCCGTAGTTCCGCGGCCCGTACAGCGACAGCGGCACCGTGCCGCGCGCGATGGTGACGATGCCGTTGCCCAGCCCGTGCAGGGCGGCAAAGGCGCCGGCGATGATGCCGCCGCCGGAGACCGCCACGATCAGCGCGCCGATCGGATGGGTGAGCGTCGCCAGCCGTGCCGAGATCATCGGATGGAAGCGCGACAGCACGCTGACCTCGAAGATGCGCGCCGCCACCTGGGCCGGGCCGATCAATGCCGAGCCGGCGATGGCCTGGGCAGGCGTCGCGCCGGCGGCCTCGAGGATGCGCGGGCAATGCGCCGCCATGCCGCCGCTGACGATCCAGCACAGGGCGAAGGCGATGCCCAGCAGCACCATGGTGCGGTCGATCGGCACCGGCTGGTCGTGCGCCTTGCTGTCCTCGGCGGTGATGCGCGGCCTGGGCAGCAGGAAGAGATTGGCCGGCAGGCCCAGCAGCAGGTGCACCGCGGCCCAGGCGAGGCAGGTTTCGCGCCAGCCCAGGGCCGAGATGCCCCAGGCGGTGAGCGGCCAGCCGACGGTGCTGGCGAAGCCGGCGATCAGCGTGATGCCGGTGATCGGCCGGCGCGCCTCCTTGCCGTAGATGCGGCCCAGGGTGGCGAAGGCCGCGTCGTAGAGGCCCATCGACATGCCGAGGCCGAGCGCCGCCCAGGCCAGGCCGAGCGTCACCGGCCCCTTGGCCAGCGCCATCAGCACGAGGCCGCCGGCGAAGACGACGTTGGAGACGGCGAGCACGCCGTGGCCGCCGACCGCGTCGATGCGCCGGCCGACGCGCGGCCCGAGGAAGCCGGAGATCAGCAGCGAGGCCGAGAAGGCGGCGAAGAACCACTGCGTCGACACGCCGGTGTCGCGCGCGATCGCATCGCCCATCACGGCCGCCAAGTAATAGCTCGAAGCCCAGGCCAGGGTCTGTGTCGTGCCGAGAACGATGACCGTCGGCAGCGTTCGATCGGACATGAAACTGTCATGCCACGCGCCGCACGCCGCGAGAAGATGAACAGACGCGACGCTTGTCGGCGGACGCACGACGCCCGGGACCACCGCCGGCGTGCCGACGGTGATCCCGGGACGGCATCTCGATGGCTACAGGTAGCCCG
>CAYNOF010001018.1:0-10289 GCA_964398335.1 uncultured Rhizobiaceae bacterium | reverse complement strand
GGCGCGCCCGCTGACCAGGATGTTGAGCCGGCCGCGCGCGGCGGCGCGCAGCAGCGCGGCCATGGGCTGCGACAGCCCGCCCCCGCCGACCAGATCGTCGAGCGTCGCCCGGGGCGCCGGGCGGCGCGAGATCGTGCAATGCGGTCCCGACGGCGCCAAGGGCGGCCAGACGATGACGAAACGGCTGGCGTCCGGCAGGCGCCCCTCGATCAGCGTGCGTGCGGCGCCCGGCGTGAACCTGCCGGCGAAGCGCGCCAGGCGATCGAGCACGGTGGCGAGATGCGCCGCGTCGCGGAAGCCGCCGACCCGCTCGATCCCGCCGCGCCGCTCGACGAACACGGCGTCGGGGCCATTGATCATGATCGAGGTCACGTCGACATCGCGCAGCAGCGGCTCGATCGCGCCCAGCCCGAAGACGTCATCGATGATCAGCTGTTCCAGCCGGCCGCGCTCGACGGCGCTGATACGCACCCTGGCATCGGCCAGCGCCTCGCCGGTGGTTTCCGACACCCAGCGGCCGAGCTCGGCACGCGCGGCCGGCGGCGGCTTGGCGGCGCGCCGCCGCTCCCACGCCGCGGTGATGGCGACCAGTGCCGCTTCCGCCGGGATTCCGCCTTCGGCCGGCGCCGCAGGGGCACGCGAGACAGGCGCCTGTGGCAACCGCTCCGCCGACGGCTCCGCGGCGCCGAACACCATCTCGGCGGCATCGGCCGCGGCGGCTTCCATCCGAAGCAGCTGCTCCGGCGTCAGCGTCTCCTTGTCCGGCGACGGCGGCGGCAGGTCGGGGATCGGCCGGCGGCGCGACGTCGAACGCGAGGGTGTGGGCCGCGCCTGTGGGGCTGCGTCCGGGCCCGCATCCTCGGCCGGGAGGTCGGAGACCGTCGACGGCGCTTCGGCTTCGGTCGGACGCGGCTCGACAGCGACCAGCGGCGAGGGAGGCGCTTCGATCGTCGGCGGCTCGGCTTGCGGCGCCGCGGCGGTCTCCGCGGAAAGCGTGGCGGCTTCGCGGATGGCGCGCGCGTCCGGATCGCCGTCGACGAAATCGACCAGGCTCGAGGGCGGCGCGCTGGGCTCGGGCAAGGGCTCGAGCGTCGGCCAGCCACGTTTGTGGTTGTCGAGCAGCTCGGCGACGATGCGGCGCAGTTCGAAGCTGGTCAGGGTCACGCCGCGGGTGCGGAAGTAGTTGTGCACCAGCTCGCCCAGGCGATAGGCGACGTCGCCCGCCGACAGACCGCCGAGCAGCGTCGAATCGACCGGCCCGCGCAGCTCGCGGAACAGCCGCAGCCAGGTTTCCTCGAGCTGGCGCGTGCGGCTGTCGGACCGCTGCGGCGGAAAAATCTTGCCGGCCGACGCGCCCGAAGCGTCGGTCTCGACCACGTGTGCCTCCGCCGGAGAGTGCACGGCCCCGCCGCGCAGCGCCCCATTATCGGGATCGCCAGGAAAACGCATCAGTCGCCTACAGTCGGAAATGACACGGACTATGAGAGCAAATATCGCGGCGCAAGATACCCGCTTCAGTCCGCTGACGACAGTGAAAAAGCGGCAAATTATTAAGTTTTCTCAATGACTTAGGTAAAAGCCAATCGATCTTGTGGTTTAGTTTGCCAAGTTCATGCGTCACATCAGGAGGGCAAATTCGAGCATCCTCTTGCAGTCGCCGTGAGTTAGCCGAAAAGACCTGAAAAACTGGGTGAAGTCGGTGGGAGGCCATCCGCTAAAGCGGTTGCCACGCCGAATCGGTTCGGCCATGGTCCGCGCGCCTCTTCCGACGACTATTCGACAACCAAATCGACCCGAGGACACCATGCGCTGGATCGCATCTGTTGTGGCAACGCTCGTCTTCCTTACGGTCGCCAGCGAGGGCCAGGCCATGGACCGTGAGAATACGCTCTACATCCAGCTCAAGGACGGCCGCGTGGTCATCGAGATGCGTCCCGACCTGGCGCCCAAGCACGTGGCGCAGATCAAGAAGCTGGCGCGCGAGGGCAAGTACGACGGCGTGGTGTTCCATCGCGTGATCGACGGCTTCATGGCGCAGACCGGCGATCCCAGCGGCACCGGCTCGGGCGGCATGGGCGATCCGCTGCCGGCGGAGTTCTCCAAGGAGCCGCATGTGCGCGGCACCGCCTCGATGGCGCGCACCAGCGATCCCAACAGCGCGCGCAGCCAGTTCTTCATCTGCTTCGCCGCAGCGCCCTTCCTCGACGGCAAGTACACCGTCTGGGGCAAGGTCACGTCGGGCATGGAGTTCGTCGACAAGATCGCCAAGGGCGAGCCGCCGCGCAATCCGGACAAGATGATCAAGGTGCAGGTCGCCGCCGACGTGAAGGAGTGAGCGACGCCGCCACGCGAATCGAGGCAGCGTGAGACGAGGCCGCGCCCGCAGGCGCGGCCTTCACCATCTGCCGCAGCCATCGTCATCGGCATCGCGTCGCTCGCGCCGTTCGTCGCCGGCGCGGCGCTCACGGTTTTCGGCGGCACGCTGGACTGGCGCCTCTACGGGACATCTCTGCTGACCGCCTACAGCGCCTGCGCGCTGTCGTTTCTCGGCGCCGTGCATTGGGGCCTGGCGCTGCGCGAACAGCCGGTGCCGGCGGGCCGCCTGGCCCTCTCGATCGTTCCGTTGCTGATCGGCTTCGTCGCGCTGGCGATCGGCGGGCGCACGGGCCTCACCGTGATGGCGGCCGGCTTCCTGGGCGCGCTGGCCTATGACATCCATGGCGCGCGGCGCGGATTCGTGCCGGCGTGGTATCCGCGCCTGCGCTGGCCGCTCACCGGGATCGCGCTCGTCTGTCTGTTCGGCGCGATCCTCGGTGGCCCGCTGTAGCTACTTCGTGACGCTCGTGTAGGCCTTGGCGATCACCTGCCAGCGGCCTTCGATCTTCAAGAGCGTGAGATAGTCGGTGAAGTAGCGCGGCGGCAGCTGGCACTCGACCTTGGCGAAGGCCGCATTGGGGCCGTTGAAATCGATCGACACGATGCGATCGCGCCGCTCGTCGCCCTTGGACTTCGCCGACGGACGACCGCCGACCGCCTTCAGCCATTCCTCGCGCGGCAGGTCAGTCGCCTTGCCATCCGCACCCACCCCGTAGAGATGCGCCAACGGATGGAAGGCGTGGCCCAGCTTGCCGGTATCGCCCTCGTAGAGCCCGTCGAAATAGGTCTGCAGCGTGCTCTCGACCGCCGCCACTTCCGACGCGTAGTCCTGCACCTGGTCCTTCGGCATCGATCCCTCCTCCGGCGGTCAGCCCGCCCTCACGTGAAAGCTTACACCGGTCCATTGGGTGCGACGAGGATCTTGCCGGCGCGCTCGCCCTGCTGCGCGCGCGCCAGCGCCGCCTGGATCTCCTCGATCGGATAGATCGTCTCGACCGGCGCGTGGAGATCGCCTGATGCGACGCGGTCGGCCAGCTCGGCGTAGAGCGCGCGCACCTGCTCGATCGGCTTTTTCGCCAGGAAGCGGCCGAGCATGAATCCGCTCAGCGTCACGCCGCGATAGATCACGTCGGCGCGGTTCATGATCGGGTCCTGCCCGGTCATCGAACCGTAGTTGCAGACGGCGCCGCCGTCGGCGAGGCAATTGCCCAGCCGCCCCGTCGCCTCGCCCGACACCGCGTCGATGCCGAGCTTGATCGGCGCGTTCTCGGTGAGCGTGCGGGCGCGCTGCCACAAATCGGGACCGTCGACGACGCAGGCATCGGCACCCAGCGCCGTGAGCTCGTCGAACAGCGCCTCGCGGCGCACGACGTTGAGCGTGCGCAGGCCGCGGCCTCTCGCCAGGCGGATCAGCAGCTTGCCGACGGCGGAGTTGGCGACGTTCTGGATCACCCAGTCGCCGGGCAGCAGATCGACGATGTCACTCAGCATCAGCGAGGCGGTGGGCGGGTTGATGCGCACCATCGCCGCCTGCTTGAGGTCGATGCCGTGCGGCAGCCTGATCACGTCGCTGCCCTTGACGCGCCGGCGCTGCGCCCAGTTCTCGCGCTGCAGGTTGATCACCAGGTCGCCCGGCTTCACATGCGCGACCGCCGCACCCACCGCGGCGACGCGGCCGACGCACTCCGCGCCCGGCGTCGCCGGCAGCGGCGGCTTCAGGCGATAGGAGCCGCGGCAGAACCAGACATCGGCCGGATTGATCGGAAACAGCAGCACGTCGAACACGACCTCGTCGGCGTCGGGCGCGCCGACATCAGGCACCTCGACGCAACGCGCGACCTGTTCCGGCACGCCATAGGCGCTCAACTGGACCTGTTTCATGCCCATTCCTTCCGCTGATGCCCGCGAACGGTGCGGCTTCTGGTGCGGAGCGGTCAAGAGCAGGCCAGTGGCGTGTTTTTTGCTACCATCTTGGGCACGAATGCGTTGGGATGGCGTATACGCGCGTGGGGGAGAGCGGACCGCATGGCGGGCATCAAGGCCTTCGATGAGATGACCTCGGCGCCCGATGGCGTGCGCGCTCCCTACCGAGACGTGGCGCAATGGCTGGCCGATACGCCCGCGACCACGCTCGAAGCCAAGCGCGGCGAAGTCGACCAGTTCTACCGCCGCCAGGGCATCACCTTCGGCGCCTATGGCGCGACCGACGGGCACGAGACCACGATCCCCTTCGACATCATCCCGCGCGTCATCGCACATGACGAATGGCAGTTCCTCGAGCGCGGCCTGACGCAGCGCGTGAAGGCGCTCAACGCCTTCCTCACCGATGCCTATGGCGAACGCCAGATCTGCCGCGCCGGCGTGATCCCCGAGCGCCAGCTGCTGCTGAACTCCGAGTTCGTGCCGCTGGCGCAGGATCTCGAGCTGCCCGGCGGCGTGCATTGCCATATCGCCGGCATCGACATCGTGCGCGTCGGCGAGCGCGAGTTCTACGTGCTCGAGGACAATGTGCGCACGCCCTCGGGCGTCTCCTACGTGCTCGAGAACCGCGAGGTGATGATGCGCCTGGCGCCGGAGCTGTTCGCCGCCATGGGCGTGCTGCCGGTCGCCAACTACACCGAGGAGCTGCTCGCCACCCTGCGCTCGGTGTCGTTCAGCGACGATGTCGAGCCCAACGTCGTGCTGCTGACGCCGGGCCAGTACAACAGCGCCTATTTCGAGCACGCCTTCCTCGCCGACGAGATGGGCATCGAGCTGGTCGAGGGCACCGACCTGTTCGTCGACGAAGGCCGCGTCTACATGCGCACGCCGCGCGGCCCGCAGCGCGTCGACGTGATCTACCGCCGCATCGACGACGCCTTCCTCGACCCGCTGGCCTTCCGTCCCGACTCGCTGCTCGGCCTGCCCGGCCTGATCGGCGCGCTGCGCGCCCGGCGCGTCAACGTGGTCAATGCCATCGGCAACGGCGTGGCCGACGACAAGTCGACCTATGTCTACGTGCCCGACATGATCCGCTTCTATCTCGGCGAGGAGCCGATCCTGCAGAACGTGCCGACCTATCGCGGCGATCGGCCCGACGACCTGAAATACGTGCTCGATCACCTGCCCGAGCTGGTCGTGAAGGAGGTCCACGGCTCCGGCGGCAAGGGCATGCTGGTGGGCCCGACCTCGACCAAGGCCGAGATCGAGGAGTTCCGCGCCTATCTCGTGGCGCATCCCTACGACTACATCGCGCAGCCGACGCTCGCGCTCAGCACCTGCCCGACCTTCGTCAACCAGGGCGTGGCGCCGCGCCATGTCGACCTCAGGCCCTTCGTGCTGTCGGGCAAGGAGATCACCATCGTGCCCGGCGGGCTCACCCGCGTGGCACTGAAGGAAGGCTCGCTGGTGGTGAATTCCAGCCAGGGCGGCGGCACCAAGGACACCTGGGTGCTGGGGCCCAACGGCCACGCGGCGCCACAGACGCAAAGCCAGAGCCAGTCGTGAGGGCGCTCTCGCCATGCTGAGCAGCACCGCCAAGAACCTCTACTGGATGGGCCGCTACCTGCAGCGCGCCGAGAACATGGCGCGCCTGCTGGAAGCGACGCAGCGCACCGCGCTGCAGTCGAGCAAGACCGAGGCCTTCGACGTCGCCGAGATGTACGGCCTGGCCGACGCCTTCGAGGCGATTCATGCCGACGGCGAGCTGCCGCAGCTCATCGACTTCATGACGCTCAACACCGAGAACCCGTCGAGCGTGATCAACTCGGTGCGCGCCGCGCGCGACAATGCCCGCGCCGAGCGCAACAACCTCACGACCGACGTGTGGGAAAGCCTCAACGCGCTGTGGCTCGAGGTCTCGGCGATCGCGCGGCGGCGGCGCGGCATCGACCGCGGCGCCTTCGTCGAGACGGTGAAGAAGCAGACGGTGATGATCGCCGGCGCCGCGCAATCGACGCTGTTGCGCGACGAGGCCTGGAACTTCCTGTCGCTCGGCACCTATCTGGAGCGCGCCGACAACACCATCCGCATCCTCGACGTGAAGTATCACCGCCTGCAGCCCGACGGTGCGCCCGAGGTGCGCGACGGCGTCGATTACTACGGCTGGTCGGAGATCCTCACCTGCATCGGCGCGCTGCGCACCTATCGCCGCGTCTATCGCGCGCGCATCGAGCCGCGCAAGGTGGCCGAGCTGATGATCCTGCGCCGCGACCTGCCGCGCTCGATCCATCACTGCCTGTGGCAGCTCGACCTCAGCATGCGCGAGCTCGCCGAGCTCTACGGCAATCGCGGCGAGGCCGACCGCCAGGCCGGCGCGCTGCATGCCGAGCTGCGCTACGGCCGCATCGACGACATCTTCGAGGCCGGGCTGCGCGACTTCCTCGAGGATCTGCGCGACCGCCTCGACACGCTGTCGCACGAGATCGGCCGCCAGTTCCTGCTGGATTGACGCCATGCGCCTCGCCGTCACGCACGTCACCAAATTCCGCTTCGCCGAGCCGGTGCGCTATTCGATCGACGACACCAGGCTCACGCCCACGCCGGCCGAGGGCCAGCGCATCCTGAGCTGGAGCGTGCGCGGCCCGGGCAAGCGGCTCGACTGGACCGACGGTCACGGCAACGCCGTCAGCACCTTCTCGCTCACCACGCCGCACCGCGAGGTCGAGCTGGTGGCGCAGGGCGAATACACCTGGGCGAGCGACCACAGCTGGCTGCGCTATCCCGGCCCCGATCCGCTGCCGCCCTCGTTCTGGCTGCGCAACACCGGCATGGGCCGGCACGACGCCTCGATCGACACCGTGGTCGGCGACCTCGCGCCGCGCGTCGCCGACATCCAGGGCCGCGTGCCGCTGCTGCACGAGATCATGTATCGCATCCGCGCGCGCATCACCTACAAGCTCGGCGCCTCGACGGTCGAGACCACGGCGCTCGAGGCGTTGCAGCGCGGCGAGGGCGTGCGCCAGGACCAGTCGCATGCCTTCATCGCCTGCTGCCGGCGCCTGGGAATCCCGGCGCGCTACGTCAGTGGCTACAAGCGCATCGACGCCGACCCGCCGGTCGCCGGCGCGAGCCATGCCTGGGCCGAGGCGCACGTGCCCGAACTCGGCTGGGTGGGTTTCGATCCCGCAAGCGGCCTGTCGCCGACGGGCGACTACCTCAAGCTCGCCGTCGGCCTCGACTACGCCGAAGCGGCGCCGGTGACCGGCCGTCGGACCGGCGCGTCTGACGCGGAGATGACGGTACGCGTCGAGGTCCGGCGCGTCGACTGAGGATCAGCGCTTCGCCAGGCTCAGGATATAGGCGATGACATCGCGCATGTCGTCGGCGTCGAGGATCAGGTTCGGCATCCGCTGATGCGAGGTCTGGAGCCTCGCCTGCAGCGCCAGCTCGGTAACCCCCGGTGTTGCGGCAACGCGGGCGAAAGGCGCCGCGGCGGCGTTGGGCGAGATGGTCTCGCCGGGGCGCACTGCGTGACAGGCCGTGCATCGGCGCTCCGCCACCGCGCGGCCCCGCTGCACGGGACTGTAATCCTGCGCCAGCGCCGGGATGACACCCAGCGCGGCGAACAGCAGGCCGACGACTGCGGACCGAACAACCATGGCTCTTTCCAGCGCGACGATGATGTCCGATCCTGAGGGCGGGCGGCGCTGAAGGCAATCGCTGATCGACCTACACAATCGCCGCCTCCTTCACCATCTGTGGGCGCATGAGCACCGACGACATCCGCGACATGACCGACTGGCTGATCGACGAAGGCCTCAAAGGCACGTCGGTGAAGCAATTCCTGCCGGCGCTGGCCGATCATCTCAACGGCCATGGCCTGGGCCTGCGGCGCATCAACCTCGGCGCCGACGTGCTGCATCCGACCATCGACTCGCGCAGCTTCCACTGGACGCGCGAGCGCGGCGTCGAGATGACCATGCTGGACCGCGGCGCTTTCGACGAGAACGGCCCCGACTGGCTGCAGAGCCCGTTCCGTCACATGCTGGTGAACAAGGAGAAATTCCTGCGCCGCAAGCTGGGCGACGGCGCGCCCGGCGGCGAGTTCCCGCTGCTCGACCGCTTCGCCAGCGAGGGCGCGACCGAGTATGCCGCCTTCGCCACCGGCTTCGGCGCCGGCGCCACGCTGGGGGCGACCGACGGCATGCTGAGCTCCTGGGTGAGCGAGGCGCCGGGCGGCTTCGGCAATGCGCAGGTCACGCTGCTCGAAGCCATCCAGAAGCCGCTGGCGCTGGTCTTCAACCGCAACATCCTGCACGCCACGACGCGCACCCTGCTCGACACCTATCTCGGCGCGGATGCGGCCAAGCGCGTGCTCGCCGGCAACATCGAGCGCGGCCGCGCCGAATCGATTCGCGCGGTGATCTGGTTCAGCGATCTCTCCGGCTTCACCCGCGTCGCCGACACGATCGACCGTCATTTGCTGCTCGGTCTGCTCAACGACTACGCCGGCGTCATCGTCGACACGCTGGAGGCGCATGGCGGCAATGTGCTGAAGTTCATGGGCGACGGCATGCTGGCGATCTTCCCCGCCGAGGAGATGGAGAATGCCTGCCTCCATGCGCTCAAGGCGGCCAAGGAGGCGATCGGCGCGGCGGCCGCGCTCAGCGCCACGCGCAGCACCGACGGCCTGCCGACCACCGATCTCTATCTCGCGCTGCACGAGGGCGAGCTGCTCTACGGCAATTTCGGCGGCCGCTCGCGCCTCGATTTCACCGTGCTCGGCCCGGCGGTGAACGAAGCCAGCCGCATGGCCGCCCTGTCGCGCTCGATCGACCAGCGGATCATCGTGTCGTCGGCCTTCGCCGGTGCCTGCGGCGCCAAGCGCGATCGCCTCGTCTCGCTGGGACGCTACGCCTTGCGCGGCGTGACGCGGCCGCAGGAACTGTTCACCCTCGATCCGGAAGCGCACAAAGTGGCGTGATCTGGGCGAAACGGCGACGGCCAAAGCCGCAATCGGCGAGAGAAACTTTGTCGGAAGCGCGACGTTGAGCACCCGTCGCCCCCGCAAGCGTTGTGACCAGGCGTGTGGCGCACATCGCTGGATGGAGTCCGCCCATGCGGGTCATGGTCCTTGCGTCGCTCCTCGCCGCCGCGCCGCTCGTCTGCTTGGCGCAATCCGGCCAGTACGGCGTGGGCCACGCCGAGAACCATGAATGGTACATGAAGCTGCGGCATCCCCAGTCGGGAGCGTCGTGCTGCAACGACCGCGACTGCCGGCCGACCCGCGCCTATCTCGACGACAACGGGGCGTGGCGCGCGCAGCTCAACGGCAAATGGGTCGAGGTGCCCAGGGACGCGGTGCTGCAGACGCGCGCGCCCGACGGCAACAGCCACATCTGCGCCAACGAAGCCGGCATCATCCTGTGCTTCGTCGGCGGTGTTCCGAAGAGTTGATCATGCCCCAGCTGCGCTTTGTCGAGATCGGCGACCTCTTCCTCCTCGCCAGCGACGTCAACCAGGCGCTCGAGCGCCTGCCCGAGGAGGTGCGCCGCGACGTGACGCCGCTGGTGCGGCGCATGGGCGAATGGCGCCTGGCGACCATCCAGGACGGCACGGCGCGGCCGACCGCGCTGCTGATGGCCTTCTCGCAATTCCTCGAGCTGGTGGTCGACGAATACGGCGATCGCTGAGGCGCTGCCGTTCAATTGTGCGATGACAAGATTTCCCCGACCTCGCCTTGCGGGCACCGGCGGCAGCCATTAGGTTGCGCCGCCCAAAACGGGCGCGCGCCCGGCGGTTACCGGGCGACTTCCGGGAAACCCCAGCCATGGCCTTCATCGCCGACCGTCTGAACCGCATCAAGCCGTCTCCCACGAACGCCGCGCAGGGCAAGTTCCTGGAGATGAAGGCGGCGGGCAAAGACGTCATCGGGCTGGCCGCCGGCGAGCCGGATTTCCCGACCCCCGACCACATCAAGGAAGCCGCCTACA
>CAYNOF010001017.1:0-4816 GCA_964398335.1 uncultured Rhizobiaceae bacterium | reverse complement strand
TCGAGATCCGCCGCCTGCACGACGAGTACCGCTACACCACGGTCTACGTCACCCACGACCAGGCCGAGGCGATGACCACCGCCGACCTGATCGCGGTCATGAACCACGGCAAGGTCGAGCAGCTCGGCTCGCCCGAGGACGTTTATTACCGCCCGTCATCGGAGTTCGTCGCGCGCTTCATCGGCGGCAGCAACATCCTGCGTGGCGCGGCGCTCGACGCAGAGCGCGTGAGCGTCGCCGGCGTCCCGCTGCGCACCATCGGCCGTGCGTTGAGCGCGGGCGAGTCGGTGCCGGTCTCGCTGCGCCAGCACGCCATCCGATTGCTGACCGCCGCACCCGATGCGGCGCTCGACAACGTGCTGCCGGCGACCGTGACGCGGCAGATCTTCCTCGGCTCGAGCCGCGACTTCTCGGTCGCCCTGGCCGACGGCACGGAGCTGCGCGTGGCCGCGCCGCCGGAGCCGGCCATTGCGCCGGGCACGGCGCTCTGGCTCCATCTGCCAAAAGAACACTGCCGCGCATTGGCAAGTTGAGTTGGAGGAAGCGATGACCCGACGGACGATCTCGCGACGTCATGTGCTGCAAGGATCCGCGCTGCTCGCCGCCGGCGCGCTCGTCACGCCGGTGCGCGCCGCACCACCGGAAGCCGAGAAGATCACGCCGGCGCTGATCGAGGCGGCGAAGAAGGAGGGCAAGCTCTCCTGGTACACCTCGGTCGACCTGCCGGTGGCCGAGCGCATCGGCAAGGCCTTCGAGGCCAAGTATCCCGACATCAAGGTCAAGGTCGAGCGCTCGGGCGCCGAGCGCATCTTCCAGCGCATCGGCCAGGAGAACGCCTCGCGCATCAACAACTGCGACGTGGTCAACAGCTCCGACGCGGCGCACCTGATCATCTGGAAGCGCGATGGCCTGCTGGCGCCGTATCTGCCGGAGGAGGTGAAGCAGCATTTCCCGGCCAACCACTACGACGTCGACGGCATGTTCGTGACCTGGCGCATCACGCTCTCGCCGATCGCCTACAACACCAAGCTGGTGAAGGCCGAGGAGGCGCCCAAGGGCTTCAGGGACCTGCTCGACCCGAAATGGGTCGGCAAGATCGTCAAGGCGCATCCCGGCTACAGCGGCACGATCATGACCGCCACGCAGCAGCTCTCGCGCGACCTCGGCTGGGAGTTCTTCGAGCTTCTGGCCAAGCAGAAGGTGATGCAGGTGCAATCGGCCGCCGACCCGCCGAAGAAGCTGGCGCTGGGCGAGCGCGCGATCATGGCCGATGGCGGCGAGTACGTCTGCACCGAGCTGAAGGCGCGCGGCGAGCCGATCGAGGTGGTCTATGCCGTCGAGGGCACGCCGCTGATCACCGGCCCGTCGGCGGTCTTCAAGGCCGCGCCCAATCCCAGCGCGGCGCGGCTGTTCCACGCCTG
Organism: uncultured Rhizobiaceae bacterium; assembly: GCA_964398335.1. Classification (GTDB taxonomy): domain Bacteria; phylum Pseudomonadota; class Alphaproteobacteria; order Reyranellales; family Reyranellaceae; genus JAFAZJ01. Next base: position 3,395 of record CAYNOF010001017.1, on the reverse strand, counting down.
GTCGATGACGGCCGAGGCGCAGCAGCTCAACATCGATGTCGGCGGGTTGCGCTCGGTGCATCCGGCCGCGAAGGAACGCGCCGGCCGCACGCCGCTGAAGGACATCAAGCTCCTGCGCGAGGATGCCGCCACGGTGGCCAAGGACGCCGAGAGCATCAAGGAACGCTACGTCAAGCTGTTCAAGGTGTGAGCATGCGGACCACCCGACGGACTGTCATCAAGGCCGCGGCGTTGCTGCCGCTGGGCGCGCGCGTGCTCTCCGCCGCGCCGCCGGCCGAGGCGATCACGCCTGCGATGATCGAGGCGGCGAAGAAGGAAGGCTCGGTCACCTACTACACGGCGATGGATCTCAGCGTCGCCGAGCCGGTGGCCAAGGCCTTCGAGGCCAAGTACCCCGGCATCAAGGTCAAGGTCGAGCGCACCGGCAGCGAGCGCCTGCTGCAGCGTATCGGCCAGGAATACGCCAGCAAGATCTACCGCGCCGACGTGGTGAACTCCGCCGACGCCGCGCACTTCATCATGTGGAAGCGCGAGGGCCTGCTGGCGCCGTTCGTGCCCGAGGAGGTCGCGCAGCACGTGCCGGAGACGATGCGCGATGCCGACGGCGTGTTCGTCAACCAGCGCACGCATCTCAGCACCATCGCCTACAACACCAGCCTGGTGCCGCCATCAGAGGCGCCCAAGGGCTTCAAGGACCTGCTCGACCCCAAATGGGCAGGCAAAATGGTCAAGGGCCATCCCGGCTACTCCGGCACCATCATGACGGCGACGCACCAGCTCAGCCGCGATCTCGGCTGGGAGTATTTCGAGAAGCTCGGCAAGCAGCGCATCATGCAGGTGCAGTCCGCCACCGAGCCGCCGAAGAAGATCGAGCTGGGCGAGCGCGCCATCGCCGTCGACGGCAGCGACTACCTGTTCTGGATGTCCAAGGAGCGCGGCATGCCGATCGAGGTGGTGCACGCGGTCGAGGGCACGCCGCTGATCACCAACCCGATGGCGGTGTTCAAGCAGGCCGCCAATCCCAACGCGGCGCGGCTGATGTTCGCCTGGATCATGTCGGCCGAGGGCCAGGCCTTCATCGTCAACCTCAGCGGCCAGTACCCGGCGCACAGCCAGGTGAAAGCCAAGGCCGGCCGCCCGCCGCTGTCGGCAATCAAGACCCTGAAGGAAGACCCGGCCGAGGTCGTGCGGCTCGCCGACGAGATCAAGATGAAGTACCAGCGGTACTTCAAGGTATGAGATCGCCCGCTATCGTCATCCTGGGCGGAGTGAAGGATCTCGCGGTATTGCGGTCACACGCAAGCGATGTGACCGATCGCACGACCGCGAGGTCCTTCGCTTCGCTCGGAACGACGTTGTCAGCAGTTCCATGAACCGCCGCTTCGACCTCTCCTCGCCTGTCCTGATCGCGTTCATCGCGATTCTCTGCGTGCTGATCGTGCTGCCGATGGCGTGGCTGATGATCTTCGCCTTCGGCAGCCGCGAGGGCGGCGTGACCCTCGACAATTTCGTCAGGCTGTTCAGCGATCCCAGCTTCGCCGAGCCGCTGGTGACGACCATGATCATCTCCGTCTCGACGGCGGTGATCTGCTGCCTGGTCGCGGCACCGCTGGGCTGGCTGGTGGCACGCACCGACATGCCGCTCAGGCGCACGGTGCGCGTGCTGGTGATGGCCTCGCTGGTGACGCCGCCTTTCGTCGGCGCGATCGCCTGGGAGATGCTGGCGGCGCCCAATAGCGGGCTGCTGAACCAGCTCTACCGCATCGTCACCGGCGCGCCGCCCGACGAGGCGCTGTTCGACATCTATTCGCTGAGCGGCCTGATCTTCACCATCGTCTGCTACACCTTTCCCTACGTCTTCATCCTCGTCTCCAACGCGCTCGACCGCATGCCGGGCGAGCTGGAGGACGCCTCCTCGATGCTGGGCGGCGGCCGCTGGGCCACGGCCTGGCACATCACCGTGCCGCTGGCGCTGCCCACCCTGGTCGCCGGCGCGCTGGTCGCCTTCCTGCAGGCGCTGAACCTCTTCGGCTCGCCGGCGATCCTCGCCATCCCCGCCGGCTTCCACACGCTCACCACCAAGATCTGGAGCCTGTTCCAGTTCCCGCCCAAGCCCGAGCTGGCGGCCGCCGCGGCACTGCCGCTGCTGGTGCTGACCATCGTGCTGCTGCGCGCCCAGTCCTGGATCCTCGGCCGGCGCGGCTACACCGTCGTCGGCGGCAAGTACGGCGCGCCGCGCCTGGTGCGGCTGGGCGCGCTGCGGTGGCCGGCACTGGTCTTCGGGATGATCGTGCTGATGATGCCGGTCGGGCTGCCCTACCTGGCGCTGCTCAACACCGCCTTCTCGCGCATCGCGTCCAGGCTGATCACCTTCGACACCATCACCCTGAACAACATCCGGTTCACCTTCTTCCAGCTCAGCTCGACCATGCCGGCGCTGAAGAACACGATCATCCTGGCCGTCCTGGCGGCGAGCCTGTGCGCGGTGCTGGCGCTGGTGATTGCCTATGTCGTCGCGCGACAGGCGGTGCGCGGCCATCGCGCGCTGGGCTTCCTCGCCACCGCGCCGCTGGCGATCCCCGGCATCGTGCTGGGCGTCGGCCTGTTCCTGAGCTACACGCGCCCGCCGCTGCAGCTCTACGGCACCTTGTGGATCCTGCTGCTGGCCTTCATCACCATCGAGCTGCCGGCCGCCTACCAGCAATTGCGCTCGGCCTTCCACGCCGTGCATCCCGAGCTGGAGGAGGCGAGCCGCATCCTGGGTGCCACGCGCCTGCGCGCGCTGGCCGACGTCACCGCGCCGCTGCTGCGCTCCGGCGTGATCGCGACCTGGTGCATCGTCTTCGTCGCCGTGATCCGCGAGTTGTCGGCGGCGGTGATCCTGTTCACCTCGGAGACCAAGGTGATCTCGGTGCTGATATTCGACCTCAAGGAAAGCGGCGATATCGGCGCCATCGCGGTGCTGAGCCTGGCCATCATCCTGATCGCCACCGTGGTGATCGCGATCGCCAATCGCGCCGGCGGCAGTTGGAGAGGAGCGGTGGCATGAGCGAGACCTGGGACGTTGTCGTGATCGGCGCCGGTCCGGCCGGCCTGCGCGCCGCCGCCGTCGCGGCCAAGGCCGGCGCGCGGGTGATGTGCATCGACAAGCTGGGGCCGGGCGGCCTGATGATGAATTTCGGCGAGATCCACGATGCGCCGCCGGAAGCCGCCGGCCAGACCGGGCCGGATTTCATCGCCGCGCTGCTCGACCAGGCCACCGAGGCCGGTGTCGAGATGGGCTTCGGCGAGGTCACGGCCGTGAACGCCGGCGCGACCTGGTCGGTGGTCGCCGACGAGACGCAGAACGCGCGCGCGGTGATCGTCGCCACGGGCCTCAGCCACGGCACGCTCGG
>CAYNOF010001016.1:0-2643 GCA_964398335.1 uncultured Rhizobiaceae bacterium | reverse complement strand
GCGGCGTCGCAGGCCGCTTTCAGCGCGGCGTGGAAGGTCGCGGTGTCATCGGCGTCGGGGACCATGGGCGTCAGATCGGCGCCGCCGCCGAACCAACTCTTGGCGGTGACGATGAAGCGGGTGTTCATGTGCACCGCCGGCACGCGCGGCGAGCGCATATGCGCCACCAGCGAGATACCCGAGGCCCAGAAGCGCGGATCCTTGGCCGCGCCGGGGATCTGCTGGCGGAAATCGGTCGAGAACTCGCCGTGCACCGTGGAGACGTTGACGCCGACCTTCTCGAAGACGCGCCCGCGCATGACCGACATCACGCCGCCGCCGCGTTCGGCCTCGCCCGAGTCGGTGGCGCGCTGCCAGGCCTTGCGCTCGAAGCGGCCCGGCGGCAGGTCGCGATGCATGCCCGCGAGATCGTCCTCGATCCTCTCGAAGGCGGCACAGATGCGATCGCGCAGGGACTCGAACCAGGCGCGCGCCGCATCCTTGCGCGCCTCGATGTCGTCGCCCAGCGGCGAGGGCGTGGCTGATGGCGAGCGTTCGGGCTGGCTGGCGGCTGATGTCATGTCGGGTGCGGGAAGCCGTTGGTCTGGCGCAAGGCCTCGCCCAATACCATGGCGGCCGCGAGCGCGACATTGAGCGAGCGCATGCCCGCTGCCATCGGCACGCGGATACGCGCATCGGCCGCGTCGTGCACCGCGTCGGGAACGCCGGCGCTCTCCTGCCCGACCATCAGGGTGTCGTCGGACCGGAAGGCGAAGGCGGTGTAGGCGGTCTCGGCGCGTGTCGTCAGCAGCACCAGCCGGCCCGGCCGCGCCTCGCGCATGAAAGCTGACCAGGAGCTGTGCCGGCGTAACGTCACGCGATCGAGATAGTCCATGCCGGCGCGGCGGAAGCGGCCCTCGTCGAAGGCGAAGCCGCAGGGTTCAATGATCTCCGCGGCGACGCCGAGGCAGGCGGCGAGCCGCAGCATGGTGCCGGCGTTCTGGGCGATGTCGGGCTGGAACAGGGCGAGGCGCATCGCAGGTCGGAAATGAGGGCTCGCGCCGGTGCCACAGCGACAACGCGCGCCTTGGCCCCGCGCTTGCCGCCCTCCTATCCTCGCGTCGCTGGATGATTTGTGCGTCATCCTGTCACAGCGAAGGGAAGGCTCTTATCGGAACGGGCATGAAAGCCTTGAACCGCAAGGGGCTTTCCGCTTCATTGTGCCGCGTTTTCCGGGCGAGCCAATCGCCCGTCTCTGGGGGCGTTTTCGATGGCGACAACCGACAAGACCGCGTCGCTCGGCGGGCACGCTGGGCATGGCGAGGCCGTGACGCGGCGCGACTTCCTCTACGTCGCCACGGCGGCGACCAGCGCGGTCGGCGCGGTCGCCGCGGCATGGCCGCTGATCAACAACATGAACCCTGCCGCCGACACCCTGGCGCTGGCCTCGATCGAGGTGCCGCTCAAGGGCATCGAGGTCGGCCAGAGCGTCACGGTGAAGTGGCGCGGCAAGCCGGTGTTCATCCGCCGCCGCACGCCCGAGGAGATCGCCAAGGCGCAGGCCGACGACAAGGCGGCGATGCCCGATCCCGAAGCCGACGCCAAGCGCGTGCAGAAGGGCCACGAGGAGTGGCTGATCCTGGTCGGCGTCTGCACGCATCTCGGTTGCGTGCCGGGCGGCCAGCAGGTCGGCTCCGACCGCGGCGAATTCGGCGGCTGGTTCTGCCCGTGCCACGGCTCGGCGTACGATACGTCGGGACGCATCCGGAAAGGACCGGCGCCCAAGAATCTCGTTGTGCCGGAATACGCTTTCCAGCCCAACGACATCGTCAAGATCGGCTGAGCGGGGAGGAACGGAACCCATGGCCTCGACGCAAGGCGGCCCGCCAGCTTTCAGCAACCCGGTCGTGCGCTGGATCGACAAGCGCCTGCCGCTCTTCACCTTCATGCACCACGAGTACGGCGTCTTCCCGACGCCGCGTAACTTCAATTACTGGTGGAGCTTCGGCGGCATCGCGATGGTCATGCTGATCATCATGATCGTCACCGGCATCGTGCTGGCGATGAACTACACGCCGCACATCGACTTCGCGCACGACTCGGTGCAGCGCATCCATCGCGACGTCAACCACGGCTGGCTGGTGCAGTACCTGCACATGAACGGCGCGTCGTTCTTCTTCATCGCCGTCTACGTCCACATCTTCCGCGGCCTCTACTACGGCTCGTACAAGAACCCGCGCGAGCTCCTGTGGATGCTGGGCGTCGTCATCCTGCTGCTGATGATGGCCACGGCGTTCATGGGCTACGTGCTGCCGTGGGGCCAGATGAGCTTCTGGGGCGCCACCGTCATCACCAACCTGTTCTCGGCCATCCCGGTGGTCGGCAACGACATCGTCACCTTCCTGTGGGGCGGCTTCTCGGTCGACAACCCGACGCTCAACCGCTTCTTCTCGCTGCACTACCTACTGCCGTTCGTGATCGTCGGCGTGGTCGTGCTGCACATCGCGGCGATGCACGTGGCCGGCTCGAACAACCCGATCGGCATCGATCCCAAGGGCCCGCAGGACACGCTGCCGTTCAGCCCGTACTACGTGACCAAGGACGGCTTCGCGCTGATCGTGTTCCTGACGATCTACGCCTGCTTCGTGTTCTTCTCGCCGGACT
>CAYNOF010001015.1:0-2580 GCA_964398335.1 uncultured Rhizobiaceae bacterium | reverse complement strand
TCCACTCGACGACACGACCATCAAGAAGATCGTCCGCCTCCAGCTCGGCCGCGTGGTCAAGCGCGTGGCGGAAAACTACAAGGCGACAATGACTTACGACGACGCGATGGTCGACGCCATCGCCGCGCGCTGCACCGAGGTCGAGTCCGGCGCACGCAATATCGAGCAGATCATCCAGCGTACCATGCTCCCCGAGCTGTCGGGCCACTTCCTCTCAGCCCTCGCCGACGGCCAAGTTATCAACAAGGTACATGTGGGGGTAGACAAGGACGGGAAGTTCGAGTACAAGATTGAGTAATCACTCACTGAGTGAGTGAGGTCGGGGGCGGCGGCGAGTGACCGCTCAGGGGCGAGAGGTCAGATCGCCCGAACGACAGGATCAACGGACCGGAAGCCCCGGTCCAGAAGGAGGAGCGAAATGGCGATCTACTTGAAGTACGCTTCGATCAACGGCAGCTCCACGGCTCAGTCGCATGAGCAGTGGATCACCTGCGAGTCGATCCAGTGGGGCGGCGGCCGTGCGATCGGCACGCCGACCGGCTCGGCCAAGAACCGCGAAGCCTCGATGGTCTCGATCAGCGAGGTGGTGGTCAGCAAGGCGCAGGACAACTCGTCCCCCGAGCTGCTGAAGCGGTCCTATGTCGGCACGGACGGTGAGGACGTCACCATCCACCTGACGACGACCAGCAACCAGGGCGTCAACACGATCATGGAGCTGAAGCTGACGAACACGCTGGTCAGCGGCTTCTCGGTCAGCTCGGGCGGCGACCGTCCGTCCGAGTCGGTGTCGATGAACTTCACCAAGATCGAGTCGACGTTCCACAACCAGGCGGTCGAGGGCACGGAAGCCAGCGATCCGTTCACCGTCACCTACGATCTGGCCACGGCGGTCGCCACCTAAGGCGCCCCACGGTACGGACCAAACACTTGGGCCCCAGCGGCCCTAACGGAGGACTTCAATGGCTATCTATATGGAATACCAGGGCATCCCGGGCGACTCGACCGCTGAATCGCACACCGCCTGGATCACGCTGAGCTCGGTGCAGTGGGGCATCGGCCGCGGCATCTCCACCCCGGTGGGCAGCGCCGAGAACCGCGAAGCCTCGACCTGCTCGGTGAGCGAGATCACGGTCACCAAGATGCTGGACTCGGCCTCGGGCCCGCTCTGGCAGGAGCTGGTCAAGAACACCGACGGCAAGGACGTCACGATCGACTTCACGTCGACCAGCGCCGGCGCCGACAACACCTTCATGTACGTCAAGCTGACGAACACGCTGGTGAGCGGCATGTCCTTCTCGTCGGGCGGCGACCGTCCGTCCGAGTCGGTCTCGCTGAACTTCACCAAGATCGAGACCAAGTACATGGAGCAGGACGACACCGGCACCAACGCGACCGGCGGCAGCGTGATCACCTACGATCTCGCGCTGTCGAAGGCGACCTGATCGCCGCGGCCGACCACTGACAACGCAATCGGCGCGGCGTGCGAACGCCGCGCCGTTTTGCTGACAGCGCGCCCGTTCGCGCCCAGGAGAGCTTCACATGCCGATCTACATGAAATTCGACGGCGTCGATGGCGACGTCACCGCCGAGGGCCACGACAAATGGATCGAACTGCATTCGGTGCAGTGGGGCTCCTCGCGCAACGTCACGACGTCGGGCGACGGCGCCCAGCGCTCCAAGAGCGCGGTGCAGGTCCGCGAGGTCGTCGTCACCAAGGACCGCGACAGCTCGAGCGGCAAGCTGTGGCGCGAGCACCTGATGAACGAGGCCAAGACCGTGCAGATCGACTGGGTCACCCAATCGCAGGGCGGCCAGACGATCTACCAGTCGCTCAAGCTGACCAACGTGCTGGTGAGCTCGTTCTCCTCGTCCGGTCACGGCAACGACAAGCCGCTCGAGCAGCTCTCGTTCAACTTCACCGAGATCGAGGGCACCTTCTACGACATGGCGGACACCGGCACGAAAACCAGCAAGCCGTTCGTGCAGTCCTACAACCTGTCGAAGGGCTGAGGCTTCAGAACTGGCCGGGCTGGATCCGCTGGATGTCGGAGTTGCCCGGCGCCAGCACGTAGAGCAGGCGCAGCTGGGCGGAACCGGGCCGCGAATCGGCGGGCTGTCCCTGCGCCGGCGGCCGCGGCGCCCACACCATCACCAGCTCGACGGCGCGGCCCTTGTCGTCGGTGCCCTGGAACAGCAGGATACGACCGTCGGTCAGCTGGACGTTTGTCTTCACCTGGTCCTTCACGAAGCGGGCGCTCTGGCTGACGAAGTAATCGCGCAAGGCGTTGCCGATGCCGATGACGACCTCGGCGCCGGCCGGATCGGGAGCGTTCCACAGGATGTTGACCTGGATGAGCGTCTTGGAACGGAAGCCGAAGACATACGCGACCTGCGCCTCGCCGCTGTGGACGACCAGGTCGCGCACCGTGATCGACAGGCTGCGCGTCTGCTCCAGCGGATGGGTCGCGGCCTTGATGGCGGCGTCGTTGAGCTTGAAGTCGTCTTTGATCGCGGCGCGCACCTGGGCTTCGGTCTGGCCGAACTTGGCCGAGCGGAACCCGTCGATGCCGGTCGGCTCCG
>CAYNOF010001014.1:0-4078 GCA_964398335.1 uncultured Rhizobiaceae bacterium | reverse complement strand
CGGTCGCCGGATCGAGCGCGCTGGTGGCCTCGTCGAGCACGATGATGCGCGGGTTGCGGATCAGCGCGCGGGCGATGCACAGCAGCTGCTTCTGGCCCTGCGACAGCCCGCCGCCGCGCTCGCTCAGCACGGTGTTGTAGCCCTGCGGCAGCTTCTGGATGAAGTTGTGCGCGCCGACGAACTTGGCGACGGCGACGATGCGGCCGGGATCCTTGTCGGCGATGCCCATGGCGATGTTCTCGCGCACCGTGCCGGAGAACAGCTGGACGTCCTGCGGCACCGCGCCGGTCTGCGCGCGCAATTGCGCCGGCGAGATATGGGCGATGTCGGTGCGGTCGATCATCACGCGGCCCGAGGTCGGCGCGTAGAGGCCCTGCAGCAGGTTGGAGATCGTCGTCTTGCCCGAGCCCGAGGGGCCGATGATGCCGATCACCGTGCCGGGCTCGATGCGCAGGTCGATCTCGTGCAGCACCGGCGGGCCGTCGTCGTACTTGAACGAGACGCGCTCGAAGACGATCTCGCCCTGCAGCGGCGGCATCGGTGCCAGCGCGCCGGGCTCGATCTCGGTCTCGATCGCCATCATCTCGTCGATGCGCGCGAAGGCGGCACGCACCGCCTGCAGGGTGTGCCAGGCCGAGATCACCTGGCGCATCGGTGCCAGCGCACGGCCGGCCAGCATGTTGATGGCGATCAGCGCGCCGATGCTCATCAGCTGGTTGGTGATCTCCCAGGTGCCGAGCAGGATCACGCCCAGCGACACGAACATCTGCAGCGCGCCGGTGATCGACGTGACGATGTTGGCGAGGTTGTTGGCGCGGAAGCTGGTCCATGCCGAGCGCGCCACGCGCTCGCGCCAGCGCCGCTCGATCTCGCTCTCCAGGCCCAGCGACTTGATGGTGCCGGCGTTGTTGACGGTCTCGTTGAGCGCCGAGCCCTTGGCCGCCAGCGCGTGGAAGTTCTCGTCGATGTAGCGCTTCTGCGCGCGATGGGTGAGCAGGGAGATGCCGAGGAACACCGGGATCATCAGCGTCACGAACACGCCGATGATGGCGTTGATCGCATAGATCGCGGTCAGATAGATGAAGACGAAGCCCAGGTCGATGATCAGCGCCGGCATCTGGCCGGTGAAGAACGAGCGCAGCGTGTCGAGCTGGCGCAGCCGCTCGGTGATCACGCCCGACGGCGTCTTCTCGAAATGCCGGTAGGGCATGTGCACGAGATGGCGCACGACCTCGCCCGACATCAGCGCATCGATGCGCGCGCCGGTATTGCTCGAGACGTAGCCGCGCAGGATGCGCAGGATGGTGTCGAACACGTAGACGATCGACATGCCGATGATCAGCACGACCATCGTCGTCGCCAAGGTGTCGGGGCTGCCCTGGCCGATGACCTTGTTGAAGATCACCATCATGAACAGCGGCGTGGCCAGCGCCAGCACGTTGATGGCGAAGGACGCGACCAGCAGCTCGCCGAGCACCGGCCGGATGCGCTCGTGCAGCAGCACCTTCCAGTCGCGCTTGCGCGCATCGCGCGGCAGGTCCTTGAGCACGATGGCGTGGTTGGTGAGCTGGGCGATGGCCGACGCTTCGAGCGTGCGCGGCTTGCCTTCGATGACGTCGAGCGCAGTGAAACGCTCGCCGTCGCGAGCGGTCACCACCATCGACGGCGTATCGCCCGGGCCGACAAGAATGAACGGCAGGGGCAGGCGCGCGAGCGTCGCGGCGTCCGTCGTCGCCGGCCCCGCCTTGTAGCCGAGGCGAGAACAGGCGAGCAGCACGGTCGGTTCGTCGAGACCACGATCGGGGATGGGGCAGAGCGCCCGCAATTCGGCCTCGCTCACCGGTCGACCCATCTGCTGGGTCACGTAGAGCAGGCAGCGCAGCAGGGTGTCGATGCGCCGCTGGCTGCGAGGCTCGGACGGCGGCGGCTCACCGGCGCGGGCCGGTCCGTCGGCTGCCGACGACGCCACGTCTTGTGGGTTCGTGCCTTGGCCGTGCAATTTATCGGGCGGGGCCATGTGCGCAGACCACCTCAGCAACGCAGCGAAAGGAACTACTGAACGGTGCCGGCCCCGGGTTGGCGCTTATGTCCGGTGGCCGTGCAACTTCCTATCCCGATACCATACGGCCGCTGCAGATACCATTGCCGAACGGTCCATAGTGGCGAGAAACTCCTCTGATAACAATAGCATGGGGAATCGTCCTGAAGCTGCATGGCGACTGTGCGATCGACTGAACGCGACGAGGAGTCGCAGGCGAATACTACATCACGATGCTTTGACGGTTTTTCGACGATCGATCACGTTTCGTTCAGGGTCTCCTACCGCAGCGTGCAAAATTCTGTGTTACTCGGCAGGCCGCTTTGTTATAAGAGCAAGGAATCGTTTGGCGAATTTTGCCCAAAAACATTTTCAGGAAGCGATTTGATGAGGGCCACCTTCCGCCACAATCTTTCTCGCTGGGTCGCCGGTCTTGTGGTGCCGGTTCTGCTTTGCGGCCAGGCCGCGGCGCAGTCCCCTCAGCTTGTTGACCGCATCGCCCGTAATGACGGCGATTGGCGGACGCAGGTGCGCGACTACCTGATCGGCAACGCCGGCGTCGGCGATCGCAGCCAGATCACCGAGCGCGCCATGCAACTGATCAAGGACCTGCATGAGCGCTGCCGTACCGGCGGCTGCGGCGCGGCCGGCAGCCCCGGCACGCCGGGTGGCCCGGGCGGTCTTGCAGCCGCCGTGCAGGATGTCGCCAAGCTGGCCAGCGGCGCGGTCTGCGCCGCCTACCCGATCGACACGGTCTGCGTGCGCCGCTGGACGGTGCCGCGCAACATCGGGGCCTACGATTTCGATCCGCCGCGTGCGCCGGTCTATCCCGGCATGACGCCGATCCGCCCGGGCGATGCGCGCATCACCGGCGGCGAGCGCGGCGTGCGCTACAACGATGCCTACCCGGCCTCGGGCGACTCGCTGCTCGACGTGAAGTCGTTCAAGGTGCCGGCGCCCAACGGCCTGCTGCGCATCTCGCTGATCAGCGGCAAGCGGCCGCTGGCCCAGGCGCTCTCCTCGCCGTTCGGCCGTACGCTGACCGCCAACGGCCGGCCGTTCGACATCGTCGCCGCCGGCCCGGACAAGTGGATCCCGCGCGGTGCGCTGGCCACCGGCATGCCCGAGCAGGTCTTCGTCGCCAACAACATCCTGCCCGGCAGCGCGCCCTCGATCATTTTCGAGGTCGAGAACACCCAGGGCTTCATCGAGCTGACCTTCCCGCAGGGCGCCGAGATCGGCGCGATGCTGATCGAGCCGGCCAGCCAGCCCTCGACCCTGGTGCTGGACTCCACGGCGCGTGGCAGCGGCGTACTGACCAACGACACCTGCCTGCGTGAGCAGGAGAAGCTCGACAAGCTGCTGGCCGCCCTGCCGCAGTCGGCGCCACCGCCGCGCACCAATCCCCCGCCGCCCCCGCCCCCGCCGCCGCCGCCGCCGCTGAGCAGGAACTAGGGTGATGCATTCGACATCCTTGCTCCGGCGCAGGGTACCGGTGGCTGCGGGCAGTGCGCTCGCCGCCCTCGGCCTGGCCGCGGTGATGTGGTCGGCCCCCGCGGTGGCGCAGACCACCACGGCGCCCACCACGACACCGACGACCACGACCACGCCGCCGAGCGGCGTCGGTCCCGGCGTGCGGCCGGGCACGGCGGCGCCGACCGCGCGCACGGCTGCGCCGGCCGCCGGCCAGGCCCAGGATTTGTCCGCGCGTGATGCCTCGGTGCTGCGCGGGCCGCGCAGTGATCAGCTGGAGGGCATTGCGCTCGGCAGCTTCGTCGTGCATCCGCGCCTGGCCGTGGATGTCGAGTACGACGACAACGTCTTTCGCACCGACACCGGCCGGGTCAGCGACTGGGTGTTCCGGGCGCGTCCCGGCATAGCCGTCGACAGCGAGTGGGATCAGCACGCGCTGCAGTTCTATGTCCAGGGCGAACTCGCGCGCTACGCCTCGAGCACCGGCCTGGGCTACGAAGCCTTCACGGTCGGCACGCGCGGCCGCTTCGACGTCACCGACGAGATCGCGGTGAATGGCGAGGCGGA
>CAYNOF010001013.1:0-2497 GCA_964398335.1 uncultured Rhizobiaceae bacterium | reverse complement strand
TCGCGCGCGGCTGGCGCGAATTCGAATGGCGCTGGCGCACGCAGGCGCGCAGCCGGCCGGGATCGTGGCTGGGCGGGACCAGCCTCGAGGGACGCAGCATCCTGCTGCGCAGCGAGCAGGGCCTGGGCGACACGATCCAGTTCGCGCGCTACGCGCCGCTGGCGATGGCGCAGGGCGCGCGCGTGATGCTCTCGGTGCAGGCGCCGCTGCGGCGGCTGATGGCGAGTCTCGATCCCGAGATCGAGATCGTCGCCGCGGGCGATGCGGCGGCCGAGCTCGACTGCCCGCTGATGAGCCTGCCGCTGGCCTTCGGCACCACGCTCGAGTCCGTCCCTGCCCCGCCGCGCTATCTCGCCGCCGAGCCCGATCTCGTCGAGCGATGGCGCGCGCGGCTGCCCGACGACGGCAGGCGGCGCATCGGCGTGGTGTGGAGCGGCAATCCCCATCATCGCAACGACCGCAACCGCTCGCTGCCGCTGGCGACGCTCGCACCGCTGTTCGGCATCGACGCGCACTGGGTGGCGCTGCAGAAGGACATCCCGGCGCGCGACGTCGAGACGTTCGATCGCCTCGACCTGATGCGGGCGGGCGACGAGCTGGGCGACTTCGCCGACACCGCGGCGCTGATCGAGGCGCTCGACCTGGTGATCAGCGTCGACACCAGCGTCGCGCATCTCGCCGGCGCGCTGGGCAAGGCGGTGTGGATCCCGCTGCCCTTCAGCCCGGACTGGCGCTGGCTCACCGGCCGCGACGACAGCCCGTGGTATCCGAGCGCGCGCCTGTTCCGGCAGGGCGCGCCCGGCGACTGGGACGGCGTGGTACGTCGCGTGGCCGAGGCGTTGCGCTAGCTTTTCGGGATCGCCGCCGGATCCATCCAGAACGGCTCCCAGACATGCCCGTCGAGATCGGCGAGGCTGCGTTGATACATGAAGCCGTGATCCTGCTTCGGGTTGATGTCGGCGGCGCCGCCATGGCCGGCGCCGGCGGTGCAGATCGCATCGACGGCGTCGCGGCTGTCGAGCGACAGCGCCAGCGCGACCTCGCTGGAACTCGCCGGCGGAATCGGCCGCTGGGTGAAGACCTTCCATTTGTCGTGGGTCAGCAACATCACGTAGATCGCCTCGCTCCACACCATGCAGGCCGCCGTGTGGTCGGTGAAGTGCGGGTTGTTGGTGAAGCCCAGCGCCGTATAGAAGGCCATCGACCGGGGCAGGTCCTTCACCGGCAGGTTGACGAAGATCATGCGGGACATGTGCTGCTCCTCCAATACTTAGGAGTTGACCTAAGTATTGTCCGCGCCTATGTCAAGGCGCATGGACGATGTTTTCCGCGCGCTTGCCGATCCGACGCGCCGCCGCGTGGTCGAGGCGCTGAGCCGCCATCCGGCCTCGGTCAGCGAGCTGGCGGCGCCGTTCAAGATGGCGCTGCCCTCCTTCCTCGAGCACCTCAAGGTGCTCGAGGGGTGCGGCCTGGTGTCGTCGAGCAAGACCGGCCGCGTGCGCACGTATCGCCTGGCGCCCGAGCGCCTGCGGCAGGCGGAGGACTGGCTCGGCCGGCAGCGTCGCATCTGGGAGCAGCGGCTCGACCAGCTCGATGCGTACCTGATGAAGCTCAAGGCGTCGCAACGGGAGGGCAAGGAATGAGTGCGTTCGAGATCGATCCCAAGCTCGACCTGCGCCTCGAACGCGTGGTCGACGTGAAGCCGGCGCTGGTGTGGTCGTGCTGGACCGAGCCCGAGCACATCGTGAAGTGGTTCACGCCGGCGCCGTGGCGCACGAAGTCGGTCGAGATCGATCTGCGGCCCGGCGGCCGGTTCAACAGCGTGATGCTCTCGCCCGAAGGCCAGGCGTTCGCCAATTCCGGCTGCCTGCTGGAAGTCGTGCCGCAACGCCGCCTCGTCTTCACCGACACGCTGCTCGAAGGCTTCCGTCCCTCGGGCAAGCCGTTCTTCAGCGCCGTGGTCGAGATCGAGCCCGCAGGCGCGGGCACGCGCTACATCGCCACCGCGATCCACGGCAGCGAGGAGAGCCGGCGGCAGCACGAGGCGATGGGCTTCCACGCCGGCTGGAGCGCCGCGCTCGATCAGCTTGTCGCGCTGGCGAAGACGATGACGCACTGATCCACGACGGCCACGCCGCTTCGCCGGAGGCGGCCACCGCACCGGGCCCGGCCGGCAGCGCGTGCTCGCGCTCGGGGCGGCAGGCGATGTTGATCGCCGGCAGCCCGTCGCAGCCTTCGGCGAGCCAGCCGGCCGATCGATTGCCCGGTGTCGGCCGGCGGCCCGCTGGACCGGAGGCGGCGCAAGGAGCGGCCCGTCACCCCTCGCCGCCGCGCCACGACAGGCGACACCGCCCCGCCGAGGCGGCATAGGATCCCGACCAGCCTGCACGCCGCCCGACCGGCCGGCCGAAACGGGCTTCGCAGTCGCCCGAAAATGGACTAAGTTGATCGGACTAAGTCCAAGGCTAAATCCATGAAAACCGTCAATATCCATGCC
>CAYNOF010001012.1:0-1705 GCA_964398335.1 uncultured Rhizobiaceae bacterium | reverse complement strand
CGAGCGTGTCGATCACCTCCTTCGGCATGCCGGCCGGACCGAGGATCAGGCTGAAGGTGTAGGCCTGGTAGTCCGGCACGCCGGCCTCGATCATGGTCGGGATATCGGGTGCGATGGCGGCGCGCCTGGCATGGCAGAAGGCCATGATGCGCAGCTTGCCGGCGCGGTGCAGCTGCAGGGTGGTGCTGAAGGTCTCCATCGACCAGGCGACGGTGCCGGCCACCGTGTCCTGGATCGCCGGCGCGCCGCCCTTGTAGGGCACGTGCACCACGTCCATGCCGCCGACCGAGCGCATCAGGTACTCCGCGGCGAGGTGGACGATGCTGCCGATGCCGGTCGAGCCGTAGGAATACTTGCCGGGATTCTTCCGCATCAGCGCCACCAGCTCCATCATGGTCGGCGGCATCGCGGGGTTGGCGAAGAACACCAGCGGGTTGATGCAGACCGAGGCGAGCGGCGTGAAGTCCCGGATCGGATCGTACGGCGGATGGACGAACGCCGTCGGGTTGATGGCGTGCGTCGAGGAGGTCGCGACCAAGAGCGTGTAGCCGTCCGGCCTGGCGTTCCTGACCTCCATGGCGCCGATCGAGCCGGCGGCGCCGCTCTTGTTGTCGACCACCACGGTCTGGCCGAGCTGGCGCGTCAGCCGCTCGGCGAACATGCGGCCGACGACGTCGGTCGCACCGCCGGCCGGGAAGGGCACGACGAGGCGGATGGTTCGATCGGGATACTTGGACTCGGCGCGCGCGATCGCGGGCGCCGCCAGCGCGCCGATACCGGCGGCCAGCAGTTTGCGGCGATTCATCAGCGACTCCCTGTGTCGTCGGTCGTTTGTTTTTTACCAAGCCGACTGGCTCCAGGTGACTGGCCTGGAGTGCCGCGCAGGCTATCACCCGGCCGGATGGCAAATAAGCCAACGTCGCTGTCCTTCACCGCGGTCCTTCACCTTCCCGCCGCCGTCGCGATGACCATGACAGACCATAGAACGCGCGCCGTCGCCGGGGCGCACCGGCGGCTAGCCCGGCCGGATGTCGACGCCGGGATCCCGGCCCATGGCGGCGAGCGTCAGGCGCGCGAGGTAATGCGCCCAGCCCTTGTCGTGCGCGTCGCATTGCGCCTGGCTGGGCAGGCCGGTGTGCGTCATGCGCAGCAGCGTGCCGCCGTCGCGGTCGATCAGGTCGACCTCGATCAGGCTCGATCCCGGCGGCACCGTCTCGCTGCCCTCCCAGCCGAAGCTGTAGGCCAGGCGATGCACCGGCACGACCTCGCGGAAGGCGCCGCGCGCGACGCTGCCGTGGATGCCCTTGAGCAGATAGAGCCCGCCCGGATGCGGCGCCAGCTCGGCCTCGCTGCCCATCCAGCGGATGATCTTCTCGGGGTCGGTCAGGAAGGCGAAGACGGTGGCGGGCGGCGCCGCGATCTGGGTCTCGCGCCGGACCACGAAAGCTGCGGTGTTCATCGGGGCCTCCTCCATGCGCGCATCATGGCCCGCACGCGACCTGCGCCGTGAGTAACATCGGTGGCATGATCATGCGCATGCAGCTCTCCGCGACGCTCGCCTGGCTGGTCGACTCGGCCGCCGGGATCGCCGGCGCCGACCAATTGCTGGCCGGGCTCGGCGCGCGCCTGCTGGGCGACGGCCTGCCGCTCGCCGGCGGCGCGCTCACGCTCGCCGTGCCGCATCCGCTGATCGCGCGGCGCACCT
>CAYNOF010001011.1:0-1263 GCA_964398335.1 uncultured Rhizobiaceae bacterium | reverse complement strand
CTCGCTGCGATCGACCTTGGGCTTGGCCTTGTCGTCGGGCGCCTTGCTCTGGGCGAAGGCGATTGCGGGAAGGGTGAGGAACAGGGCGACCGCCGTGGCGGCCGTCAGACGACGCAGTGTCATGGGGCTTGATCCACCTTTGCCCGGAAATCGGGACGTGAAGGTTCCGGGAGGAAAACTACCGCGCCCGGTATGCCCGCCTCAAGGCCGGCGGGTGGGACGCGCGAACTCGTGAGTGCCGCCCGACCGCTCACGCAACCGCCGCCGTCGGCACCGGCAGCACCGGCGTGCGCGGCGTGGTGCGCAGCAGTGACGTGCCGGTCATCTCGGCCGGCTGCGGCAGGCCCATCAGGCGCAGCACGGTGGGCGCGACATCGGCCAGCCGGCCGTCGGCCAGCGAGCGCACATCAGGCGGTCCATTGAAGAGCAGCGCCGGCACGCGGTTGAGCGTATGCTGGGTATGCGGCTGGCCGGTCTCAGGGTCGAACATCTGCTCGACATTGCCGTGGTCGGCGGTGACGAACAGGCAGCCGCCGACGCGCTTCACCGCCTCCATCAGCCTGCCGAGGCAGGTATCGATCGCCTCGACGGCCTTGACGGCGGCGGCAAAGATGCCGCTGTGGCCGACCATGTCGCTGTTGGCGTAGTTCACCACGATCAGGTCGAACGTCCTGGAGTTGATCGCCTCGACCAGCCTGTCGGTGACCTCGAAGGCGCTCATCTCCGGTTTCAGATCGTACGTCGCGACCTTGGGCGAGGGCACCAGGATGCGCTCCTCGCCGTCGAAGACGCGCTCCTCGCCGCCGTTGAAGAAGAACGTGACATGCGCGTACTTCTCGGTCTCGGCGATGCGCAATTGCCGGCGATGGGCGCGCGACACCGTCTCGCCCAGGCCCATTCTCACCGGCTCCGACGGGAACAGCGTGCCGAGGAACTCGTTGAGCGCGCTGGAATACTCGACCAGGCCCAGCGCCGCGGCGAACGACACCAGCCGGCTGCGGTTGAAGCCGTCGAATTGCGGGTCGAGCAGCGCGGTGAGCATCTCGCGCGCACGATCGGCGCGGAAATTGCCCATCAATACGCCGTCGCCGTCCTTCATGCCGGCATAGTCGCCGATCACGGTGGGCAGCACGAACTCGTCGGTCAGGTCGGCGGCGTAGCCTTTCGTCACGGCTTCGTCGGGTGTTGCGGCGTGCTCGCCTCTGGCGTTCACCAACGTCTCGTAGGCCTTGCCGACGCGATCCCAGCGCTTGTCGCGATCCA
>CAYNOF010001010.1:0-2543 GCA_964398335.1 uncultured Rhizobiaceae bacterium | reverse complement strand
CATGTCGGCGAGCGTTTTCGGCTGTTCGTCCAGTTCGGTTTCCACGAGCAGTCCGGGCGCGATCCGGTGACGACCACCGACGTCAACCGGCTCGACCTCGCCCAGGGCTTCATCGACATCACGCTGCCCGTCGTCGACGGCCAGGGGCCGACCATGCGCGCCGGACGCCAGGAGGTCGGGCTCGGCTCGCAACGCCTGGTCTCGGTCCGCGACGGCAGCAACATCCGGCGCGCCTTCGACGGCTTTCGCGTCTTCGAACGCTTCGGCGAGTCACGCGTCGATCTGTTCGCGCTGTGGCCCGTCCTCTTGAAGGACGGCACCTTCGACGACCGGCCCGACGGGCGACAGGCGCTGTGGGGTGTCTACGTCACGACGCCCGTGCCGGGCCTCAAGGCCGATCTCTACTACCTCGGCTTCCGCAACGAGCGCGGCCAGTTCGGCGGCATCGCCGGCGAGGAGATGCGCCATTCCCTCGGCCTGCGCCTGTTCGGCGCGCAATCGGGCTTCGACTGGAACCTCGAGGGCACGCCGCAGGTCGGCAGCTTCGCCAACCAGGACATCCTGGCCGGCTCGTTCGCCGCCGATATCGGCGTCACCTTCGACGATCTGCCGTGGAAGCCGCGCCTCGGGCTGAAGTCCAACTACGCCAGCGGCGATGCCGCACGCGGCGACGGGCGGCTGGGCACGTTCAACCCGCTCTATCCGCGTCTGCCCTATTTCAGCGAGGCGACGCTGATCGCGCCCGCCAACCTGATCGACGTCTTCCCCTCGCTGCGCGTCGAGCCGCTGCCCGGCGTCAGCCTGATGCTGGGCTGGGATTTCCTGTGGCGCGCCTCGCTGCAGGATGCGGTCTATGGCTCGCCGTTCACCGTCTATCCGCGCACGGCGCAATCACGCGGCCGGCAGATCGGCCACCAGATCGTGGTCGAGGCGCAGTGGCGCATCGACCCGCATCTCACGCTGAGCGGCTCCTACGTGCATTTCACCGCCGGCGATGCGCTGAAGGAAGCCGGCGGCCGCGACGTCGACTTCTTCCGGTTCTGAGAGGCGCGCCATGACTCCCGCTGCCATCCGCCGACTGCTGCACAGCGGCGCGCTCGCCTTCATCGCGCGGGTCGCCTTGACCGCCGCCTACTGGTGGGGCGGTGCCGCCAAGCTGCTCGACTGGCCCGGCGCGCTGGCGGAGGCGCGGCAATTCGGCTTGGAGCCGGCATTCATCACGGTGGTCGCGACCATTGCCGTCGAGTTGGGGGCGTCGGTGCTGATCATCGCCGATCGGCTGACATGGCTGGCCGCCGGGGCGCTCGGCGGGTTCACCGCGATCGCGACCTTGATCGCCCATCGCTTCCGGACGCTCGACGACCCGGTTGCGCGCTTCCACAGCCTCTATCGGTAGGATCAGAAAAACGCCTGAAAACATTACGTTTTCCGGCGAAACTGTGTGACGCCATACCGCTTGACACCCCCTGACCCGTTCCCTAGGTTGCGGCGCGATTTCGCCTCGGGGGACGCGGTTTTTCCGCGTATTTGGCGCGGAATCGACGATGCGAGGAGGCCTAAGGATGGCCGCAGGCGAGAAGCCGCCTTCGCTCGATGAGCTCGATGCGCGCGTCAAGGCGGCGCAGCAGGTTCAGGCGGGCAGGACGGGAAAGGCCGGCGGTGGTCCGCGGGGCGGCACCGAAAAAATCGGCGTCGGACTGCGCATCGGTATCGAGTTGGTCGCGGGTGTAGTCGTGGGGACAGTGCTCGGCCTGGCGCTGGATCGCTGGTTGGGCACCAAGCCGTGGTTGCTGATCGTGGGCTTTCTGCTCGGGTCGTGCGCCGGCTTCCTCAACGTCTACCGCGTGGCCCAGGCCGAGGAGGCGCGCCGCAAGGCGGCTGCCGCATCCGACGCCAAGGATCAGTCGCGGTCCTGATTCAGGACCGCCCGCGTCGAAGGTGGGGATCGTGGCCAGTCCGCTCGAGCAATTCGAGATCGTCGACCTCAGCAAGCCGCTGTTCATGATCGGCAAGACGCCGGTGGCGTTCACCAATTCCGCTGCCTTCATGCTGGTCGCCGTGGGCGTGGCGTCGCTGTTCCTGATCGCCGCCGGCGCGCAGAAGCAGCTGGTGCCCGGCCGGCTGCAGGGCATGGCGGAGATGCTCTACGACATGGTCGCGGGCATGATACGCGACAACGTCGGCGAGGCCGGGAAGAAGTACTTCCCGTTCATGTTCACGCTCTTCATCTTCATCCTGTTCGGCAACATGCTGGGGATGATCCCCTACAGCTTCACCTTCACCAGCCACATCGCCGTGACCTTCGGGATGGCCTTCATCATCTTCCTGGTCATCACGCTGATCGGCATCTTCAAGCACGGCCTGCACTTCCTCTCGCTGTTCTTCCCGCACGGCGCGCCGTGGTGGACGGCGCCGATCCTGGTCCCGATCGAGCTGGTGTCGTATTTCTCGCGGCCGATCAGCCTGTCGGTGCGTCTGTTCGCCAACATGACGGTCGGCCACGTGCTCCTGAAGGTGCTGGCCGGCTTCGTCGTCGCCCTGGG
>CAYNOF010001009.1:0-3180 GCA_964398335.1 uncultured Rhizobiaceae bacterium | reverse complement strand
GGCTATCGGCTGGCGGCCTACGACGAGCTGCCGCGCACCGGCCTGCCGCCGGCCTTCGCCAGCCAGGCGCATTACGACACGTACATCGCGGCCCTGGTCGGCGCCGGGGTGATTGCCGATTCGAGCTTCACCTGGTGGGCGGCGCGGCCGTCGCTGAAGCATCCCACGCTGGAGCTGCGCATCGCCGATTGCTGCACTCTGGTCGAGGACGGCGTGGCCGTCGCGTCGCTCTACCGGTCGCTGGCAAAGCGGCTGGTCGACCGGCCGACGCCGCCGGTCGCGGTCGATGCCGCGCGCTACGCGCTGATCGAGGAGAACAAGTGGCGCGCCCAGCGCTACGGGCTGGACTGCGAGATGGTCGACGCCTTCACGCTCGAGCCGGTCGACACGCGCACCCTGATCGCGCGCCTGGTCGAGGAGGTCATGCCCGAGGCCGAGGCGCTGGGCTGCGCCGCCTCGGTGCGCTCGACGCTGGGCATCCTCTCGCGCGGCACCAGCGCCGACGGGCAGCTCGATGTCTACCAGCGTGCCCGGCGTGGCATGCCGCGCGCCGAGGCGTTGCGCGAGGTCGTGCGCTGGCTGACCGCCGCGACCATCGGCGCGCCCGAGCACGCGATCAAGCCCTACGATCAGGTCCGGACTGCCGGCACCTCGCCGGCACCATGATGAAGTGCCGGCGCCGCCCCAGTCAGTCGGCGGCCTTCTTGTTGAGGATCGCGAAGCGGTCCTTCGGACTCTTCTCGCGCGCGGCGGCGCCGTAGGTGCCGCGCTCGATGCGGCCGGGAATCGTCATCATGTAGTTCTTGAAGGCGATGTCGATCGCCTGGCGCTGGCCCTGGGTGTCGAGCATGTCGTTGACCGAGCGCTTGGCCATGCGCAGCGAGAAGGGATCGTGCACGGCGATCCTCTTCGCCAGTCCCATGGTCTCGCTCTCCAGTGCCTCGCGCCTGACCACGCGGTTGACCAGACCCATGCGCTCGGCATCGGCGGCGGTGAAGAACTCGCCGGTGAAGATGTACTCCTTCGCCTTGCGCGGGCCGAGATCCCACGGCATGGAGAAATACTGCACATGCGCGCCGCCCCAGCGGATCGCGCGATCGGCGAACAGCGCATCCTCGCTGGCGATGATCAGGTCGCAGGACGAGGCCAGCATCAGCCCGCCCATGATGCAGTAGCCCTGGACCTGCGCGATGGTCGGCTTGGGCACGTCGCGCCAGCGCAGGGTGATCTCGAGAAACAGCTCGCTCAGACGCTGGTACTCGCCGGCGAAACCGGGATCGACGGGGTGGTTCTTGGCGTCCTCCAGCTCCTCCGGGCTGCCGAGATCGTGGCCGGCGGAGAAATGCTTGCCGGCGCCGGCGATGATGATCACGCGCACCTCCTTGTCGTCGGCGGCGCGTTTGAAGGCGGCGTCGAGCTCGTGCAGCATCACCCGGCTCTGCGCGTTGAGCACGTGCGGTCGGTTGGTGGTGATGCGCAGCACGTTGTCGAAGCGCTCCCAGGTCAGCGTCTTGTACTCGCTCATCGTTGCTTCTCCCTCACTGCGCCAGATAGCCGCCGTCGACCACGATCTCGGTGCCGGTGATGTAGGAGGCCTCGTCGGAGGCGAGGAACAGCGAGGCGTTGGCGACCTCCTCGACGCGCCCGGCGCGGCCAATGGGGTTGGGGTTGATCAGATTCTTGCGCACCTCGGTATCGCCGGTGAGCTTGGAGGTGCGAATCGGCGGCATCACGCCGGGATGCACCGAGTTCACCCGTACGTTGTCGCGCGCGAACTGCACGGCCACCGCCTTGGTCATCAGCCGCACCGCGCCCTTCGACGCGTTGTAGCCCATGTGCACCACGCGCTGGCCGACGAAGCCGGAGATCGAGGAGATGTTGACGATCGAGCCGCCGCCGTTCTTGCGCATTTCAGGGACCGCCATCTTCATGCCGAGGAACACGCCCTTGGCGTTGATGTCCATCACCCGGTCCCAGATGTCGGTGTTGAACAGGTCGGGATCGCTGGCGCTGATGCCGGCGTTGTTGACCAGGATGTCGAGCTTGCCGAAGGATTTCAGCGTGGCGGCGATCAGCGCCTGCCACTCCGTCTCCTTCGTCACATCGAGATGCTGGTAGAGAGCGGTGTTGCCGATCTCGCGCGCGACGGCCTGGCCGTCGGCGTCGATCATGTCGGCGAGCACGACCTTCGCGCCCTCCCCGGCGAACAGCCTGGCCGTGCAGGCACCCATGCCGCCGGCGGCGCCGGTGACGATCGCGACCTTGTCCTTGAGCCGCATGATGCTTCCTCCGCGTTGTCGTTGCCGACATCTTAGCGGATTGTCAGAGGAAGGGAGCGGCGATGGCGACGATGGTCAGGATCACCAGTGCAAGGCGGCGGAAGAAGGTTTCGCTGGCCAGCTTGAACAGCCGTTCGCCGACGAGGCCGCCGCCGACATACGGCAGCACGAAGATCGCCGCGAGCAGCAGCGCCTGTGGCGTCATCAGCCCGCGCACCGTCAGTCCCGTCAGCGCCACCAGATCGACGGCGGCGAAGTAGACGATGAAGCTGGCACGGATGGTGGCCGCCGCGCTGGCGCCGGCGAGGTAGTAGAAGGCGACCGGCGGCCCGGCCATGCCGGCCAGGCCGTTGAGAAAGCCGCTGGCCACGCCGGCGCTCAACGTGCCGGCCAGGACCGGCTTGCCGGTATAGCGCCAGCCGCTGGCCAGCAGCAGCACGGCGCCCAGCACGATACCGGAGATCGCCCAGCGCATCGGCTCGGGATCCGCCCAGGCCAGCAGCCAGACGCCGACCGGCACGCCCACCGCGGCGGCAACCAGCAACGTGGCGATCTGGCGCCAATCGACCAGCGGCAAAGCCTTGCGCAGCAAGGGAAGCGAGATGCAGAACTCGACCAGCAGGCAGACCGGCACGCCGACCGTCGGTCCATAGAACGCCGAGAACACCGGCGTGAGGATCATCGCCGCGCCGAAGCCGGCGAAGCCGCGCACCACGCCGGCCAGCACGGCGATGGCGGCACAGATCAGAACGGGGACGAGGAGGAGTTCGGGCATCTGGGATGCGCCGGCGCCTGGCCGGCTGTTGCCTCGCGTTGTCGGAGCTGACGACCGGCGGGACGCCGGCGCTGCCATGCTACATCAGCGTCCTGCCCGACATCACGCGATCGTAGTCGGCGCGCG
>CAYNOF010001008.1:0-2961 GCA_964398335.1 uncultured Rhizobiaceae bacterium | reverse complement strand
CGCTGATCTACCGCCACCTGATCGAGCGCGAGGGCGTCGCGACGCTGAGCATCGTGGCACCGGGCACGCCCGAGGGCCTGCGCCAGCGCCAGGACCTGCGCGCCATCGCCACCGCCGCCGGGCTGCGCGTGCTGTCCGATACCGGCATCTACCGCGTCGGCGCCGATCGCCTGGAGGCGACCATACCGCCGGCGATCGCCGGCAAGCCCGACGTGCTGGCCCTGCCCAACGTGGCGCCGGCCGACGCCGCGCGGCTGATCAAGCGCGCCCGCGCGCTCGGCTTCCGCGGCTACATCACGACGGAATCGGCGCAGGACGTCGAGGGGCTGATCGCCCGGCTGGGCTCGGCCGCCGACGGGCTGATTGTCGTCGGCGGCGCCAGCCCGCCGCCGGCGCGCAGCCCGAAGATGGAGGAGTTCGTGCGCCGCTTCACGGCGAGCGCCGGCACCTGGAACGACGAGGCCGGCACCAAGGCCTATGCCCTGGAGTTCATCCTCTCGACCTTGCAGACCGCCGGCTGCGCCGCAGTCGACGACATCGACCGCTTCAAGTCGGCCATCCCGTCATTCTGCACCGAGGATCCGTTCATGAAGGGTCGCTCGTCGCTGACCTACTACGGCACGCGGCAATTCCGCCAGAAGCGGCAGATCGGCATTCCGCTGGTCGTGAACATGATCCGCGGCGGCCGCCTCGAGACGCTGTTCACGCAAAGGCCCGAGGAGATCCTGGCGTAGCCGAGGCTCAGGCGCCGCGGATCAGGCGGCCCGGCAGCGCACCGGTCGCTTCGCCCTGGCGATAGACGACCTCGCCCGACACGATGGTCGCGTCGAAGCCCTCGGTGCGCTGGATCAGGCGCTTTCCGCCCGCCGGCAGGTCGTAGACGATCTCCGGGCTGCGCAGGCGCAGCGCGTCGTAGTCGAGGATGTTGAGGTCGGCCTTCATGCCCGCGCGCAGCAGGCCGCGATCGCTGAGCCCGATCGCGGCGGCGTTGTCTGCCGTCAGGCGCTTGATGATCCACGACACCGGGAACAGCGAGCCCCGGCCGCGATCGCGCGTCCAGTGGGTGATGGTGTAGCTGGTCGCGGTCGCGTCGCACATGATGCCGACATGCGCACCGCCGTCGCCCAGCCCGAGCAGGGTGTTGGGATCGGCGATCATGTCGCGCACGACGTCGAGATTGCCGCCGGCGTAGTTGGTCACCGGCAGGTAGAGGATGCCCCTGCCCTCGCGCTCCATCAGCAGGTCGTAGACAACCTCCTCCGGCGTGCGGCCCTCGCGCGCCGCCTGGGCGGCGACGCTCTTCTCGGCCTTCGGCTCGTAATCCGGCGGATCGCCCAGCGGATACATGCGGTCCCAGCGCTCGACGCGACGACCGCGGCTGCTGCCCTCGAATGCCTCGCCCAGCACGCGCGCGCGGAACGCAGGGTCACGCAGATGCACCAGCCGCTCCTTGAACGGCAGATGGGCGATCTTCTTGTAGCTCGGCCGGCCCATGAACGGGTTCTGCGACAGCTCGAAGCCCAGCAGCACGCTGGTCGGGCGCGAGCGGATCTGGCCGGTGATGCGCAGGCCCTCGGCATTGGCCTCGGCGATGCGGTCGAGCAACGCGCGCCAGTTGTCGGGCTTGGCGTCGGATTGCAGCAGGCTGATGGTGACCGGCCGCCGCGACTCGTTGGCGAGACGGCGGAACAGCTCGATCTCGCCCTCCTGCTCGAAGTCGGAGACGATCTGCATCCAGCCGGTGTCGACATCGCGCATCGCATGCGCGATCGCCGTCAGCTCGGCTTCCTCGGCGCGCAAGGTGGGAATGTGTCGGCCGTCGGCCGAACGATGGTTGAGCGTACGCGAGGTCGAGAAGCCCAATGCGCCGGCGCGCAATCCTTCGGCGGTGAGCTCGGCCATGCGCTGGCGGTCCTGCTCGGTCGCCGGCTCGCGCTCGACGCCGCGCTGGCCCATGACGTAGACGCGCAGCGCGGCGTGCGGCACCTGGAAGGCGACGTCAGCGTCGTAGCGGCGCTGGGCGATGGCGTCGAGATAGTCGGGGAAGCTGTGCCAGTTCCACGGCAGGCCTTCGCTCAGCACGACCTCGGGGATGTCCTCGACGCCTTCCATCAGGTTGATCAGCATGTCGTGCTGATCCGCGTGGCAGGGCGCGAAGCCGACGCCGCAATTGCCGCACAGCACCGTGGTGACGCCGTTCCAGGTCGAGGGCGACAGCCGCTCGCTCCACGTCACCTGCGCGTCGTAGTGCGTGTGCAGGTCGACGAAGCCCGGCGTCACGAGCTTGCCGCGCGCGTCGATCTCCTCCTCGCCCAGCGGAATGCTGCCGCCGATCGCCGAGATTTTTCCGTCGGCGATGGCAAGATCGGCTTCGTAGGGATCGCCGCCGGAACCATCGACGATGGTGCCGTTGCGGATCACCAGGCTGGGCAATGCGGCCATGCTAGCCTCCCTGCTACGGTGCAAAGCGTATCGGCAGCGCGCCTGCCGCGGCAACGAGGAACGCGATGAGCGAAACGGGATTCAGGGCAGCAGGATATTCATGGCGCCTGCATGTCGGCCGCCAGGCCATCGAGATGGGCATCAAGGAAGCCGTCGACCGCGCCGGCGCCAAACGCGCCTTCGTCGTCTGCTCGCCCTCGATCAACAGGCGCACGACCACGGTGAAGCGCATCGAGGCGGCGCTGGGTCCGCTCTACGCCGGCGTGTTCGACGGCATCGAGAAGGATTCGACCTACGCCTCGGTGCTCGCCGCGAAGCAGGCCGCGGTTTCGGCCGGCGCCGATCTGCTGATTGCCATCGGCGGCGGCAGCGTGATCGTGGCGACGCGCGCGGTGGCGATCTTCATGGCCGAGGCGGGCGATCCTTTCAAGCTCATGACCCAGTATCCCGAGGGCAAGCCGGCCTACAGCCCGCGCCTGATGGCGCCCAAGCCGCCGATCGTCAACATCCCGACGACGC
>CAYNOF010001007.1:0-2481 GCA_964398335.1 uncultured Rhizobiaceae bacterium | reverse complement strand
GCCGTTCGTCGACCGCCGCAACGCGCCGGTGGGCCGCTCCGACCCGGCGGCCAAGCCCAACCCGCAGCCGCCGACGCGCGGGCCGCAGACGGCCACCATCAACGCGCCCAAGCTGACGCAAAGCGAGGAGTGGGCGGTGATCCAGGCCATCCGCCCGTGCTGGAGCCCGCCGCTGGGCGCCAAGGACGCCGACAAGATGGCGATCGACATCGTGGGCTCGATCGGCCGCGATGCGCGCGTCATCGACGCCAGGATCGCCGACGAGAGCCGGATGCGCGATCCGGCTTACTCCGCCGCCGCGCGGGCCGCCCTGCGCGCCATGCTCAACCCGAGATGCCAGCCTTTCCCGCTGGCACCCGAGAAATACGAGACGTGGAAAACCTTCCGGATCACCTTCGATCCGCGGTTTTTCTGAAACCGATGATCGCCTATGAAGATATCGCCTATGAAGACCGGGCGACTTGAGATGATGAGGAGCGCGATGAGCCCCCGAACGACGCTTCGCACGATGATGCTGGCGATGCTGGCCCTGCTGATCGCGCTGCCGGCCTCGGCGGAATTGCGCCTGCGCATCACACCAGGCGCCAATCCGCCGCCGATGCCGATCGCCATCGCCGATTTCGTCGGCGATCCGGCGGGCGCGCAGATCTCGCAGGTGATCGCCGCCGACCTCGAGCGCTCGGGCCTGTTCCGCATCATCGACAAGGGCGCCTTCATCGAGAAGATCGTCGATCCCAACCGCGCGCCGCGCTTCGGCGACTGGCGCCAGATCAACGCCGACGCGCTGGTCGTCGGTTCGGCCAACACGACCGCCGATGGCCGCCTGCAGGTCGCCTTCCGGCTGTGGGACGTCGCCGCCGGCACGCAGGCCGCCGGCTTGAGCTACTTCACGCAACCGCAGCACTGGCGCCGCGTTGCGCACATCATCGCCGACCAGATCTTCAAGACCATCACCGGCGAGGAGGGGTTCTTCGACACCCGCGTGGTCTATGTCGCCGAAAGCGGCCCGGGCAATGCCCGCGTCAAGCGGCTGGCGATCATGGACCAGGACGGCGCCAACAACCGTTTCCTCACCGACGGCCGTGCGCTGGTGCTGACGCCGCGCTTCTCGCCGACGCTGCAGGAGATCGTCTACATGTCGTACCAGGGCGGCCAGCCGCGCGTGTACATCATGAACGTCGACAGCGCCCGCCAGGAGCTGCTGGGCAACTTTCCCGGCATGACCTTTGCACCGCGCTTCTCGCCCGACGGCAACCGCGTGGTGATGAGCCTGGAGCGCGACGGCAACTCCGACATCTACGTCATGGACGTGCGCTCGCGCTCGATCAATCGTCTCACCAACCATCCCGCGATCGACACCTCGCCGAGCTTCTCGCCCGAAGGCGACAAGATCGTCTTCAACTCCGACCGCGGCGGCAGCCAGCAGATCTACGTGATGAGCTCGGGCGGCGGCGAGCCCACCCGCATCAGCTTCGGCACCGGCCGCTACACCACGCCGGTGTGGTCGCCGCGCGGCGACTACATCGCCTTCACCAAGCAGGACGGCGGCAGCTTCTCGATCGGCGTCATGCGTCCCGACGGCAGCGGCGAGCGCGTGCTGTCGACCAGCTACCTCGACGAGGGCCCGACCTGGGCGCCCAACGGCCGCTACCTGATGTTCTTCCGCCAGGCGCCCAACGCGCGCGGCCAGGCCGGCGCCGTGCGCCTGTTCATGGTCGACATCACCGGCCAGAACCTGCGGCCGGTGCCGACCGCCGGCGATGCCTCCGATCCCGCCTGGTCGCCCCTGATTCCCCAGTAACGCAGAATCGATTAAGGCGAAATCGTGGCATCTTGAAACAGTACCCGCCTCGGTTTAGATGCAATCCAACGGGGTGTGGCGCGTAGTTCGAGTCACAAGAGGAAGGTCTGGGTAAGACGGTTGCCCATAGAAACTGACCGTCCCGATTTGAAGGAGACGCGGCGGCACCCCCGCTGTCGCGCAGGAGAGAAGACAATGCGACTGAAGATGCTCGGCGCCCTCGGCGTCATCCTGCTGGCCGCCGCCTGCAGCAACACGGACCGGCCCGACACCACCGCGACGGGCCGCGCTGCTCCCGGTTCCATCCAGGAGTTCCAGCAGGTCGTCGGCGATCGGGTGTTCTTCGACCTCGACAGCTCGCAGCTGCGCCCGGATGGCCGCGACACGCTGAACAAGCAGGCCGCCTGGCTGAAGAAGTACACCAACTACGCCATCACCGTGGAAGGCCACGCCGACGAGCGCGGCACCCGCGAGTACAACCTGGCGTTGGGCGCGCGCCGCGCCCAGACCGTCGCCAGCTACCTCGCCGGGCAGGGCGTGCCGGCCGGCCGCATGAAGACCATCAGCTACGGCAAGGAGCGCCCCGAGGTGGTCGGCTCCGACGAGGGCGCCTGGTCGCGCAACCGCCGCGGCGTGACCACCCTGCAGTAGCCATATTCCAGCCTGAAATCAGTCGATTT
>CAYNOF010001006.1:0-2659 GCA_964398335.1 uncultured Rhizobiaceae bacterium | reverse complement strand
TTGAAGGTCAGCAGGTCGGCGGCCTCGAGCTCCATCCAGTTCTTCGCCAGCGGATGCTGGATCGCCTGGTTCTTGCCGATCGGCCGGCCGAAGACGACGCGCTCCTTGGCGTACTGCGTGGCCTTTTTCAGCGCCAGCCGGCCCAGCCCCACCGCCTCGGCGGCGATCAGCACGCGCTCCGGGTTCAGGCCGTGCAGCAGGTAGTGGAAGCCCTTGCCTTCCTCGCCGATGCGATCCTCGAGCGGCACCTTCAGCCCGTCGATGAACACCTGGTTGGTGTCGATCGCCTTGCGGCCCATCTTCTCGATCTCGAGCACCTCGATCTTGCCGCGATCGAAGTCGGTGTAGAACAGCGACAGCCCGTCGGTCGCCTTGCGGCACTGGTCGCGCGGCGTGGTGCGGGCGATCAGCAGCATCTTGTCGGCGACCTGCGCCGTGGTGGTCCACACCTTCTTGCCGGTCACGACGTACTGGTTGCCGTCGCGCTCGGCCTTGGTCTCCAGCGCCGTCGTGTTGAGCCCGGCATTGGGCTCGGTGACGGCGAAGCAGCCCTTGACCTTGCCCCGGATGATGTCGGGCAGGATGCGCTGCTTCTGCTCCTTGGTGCCGAACACCACGATCGGATTGGGCCCGAAGATGTTGAGATGGATCGCCGAGGCGCCGCTGAAGCCGGCGCCCGAGCCGGCCACGGTCTGCATCAGGAGCGCCGCCTCGGTGATGCCCAGCCCGGCGCCGCCATACTCTTCCGGCATGGCGATGCCGAGCCAGCCCGAGTCGGCCATCGCAGCGTAGAAGTCGTTGGGGAAGCCGCCTTCCTTGTCCTTCTTCAGCCAATAGGAATCGTCGAAGCGCGCGCACAGCTTCTCGACGCTGTCGCGGATCGCGAGCTGGTCGTCGGTGAAGGCGAAATCCATGGAACTCTCCGCGATACGATCAGCGCTGCGCCCAGAGGAACGACATCATCGCCTTGTTGAAAGGCTCGGGCCGTTCGACGTTGGGCAGGTGGCGCGCGTTGGGAATGCCGGCGTAGCGGCCGCCGGGGATCTTGCCGGCGATGAACTGGTTGCGCTCCGGCGGCGTGCCCGGATCCTCGTCGCCGCAGATCACCAGGGTCGGCGTCTTGATGGTGGGCAGGCGGTCCTCGAAGTTGAAGTTCTGGATCGCCGAGGCACAGCCGAGGAAACCCTGCGCCGTGGTGCCGACGATGGTGGCGTGGATCTGCTTGTAGCGCGCCGGGTTGGCGGTCTTGAACGCCGGCGTGAACCAGCGGTCCATCGTGCCATCGGCCAAGGTCGAAAGCCCGTTGTTGGCGCGCACCGCCGCCTTGCGCTCGTCCCACGACGCGGTCGAGCCCGCCGGCGTGCTGGGCTGCGTGTCGCAGAGGATCGCCGAGAGCAGACGCGCGCCGTGATCGAGCAGCAGCGCCTGGCCGATCATGCCGCCGATCGACAGCCCCATGTAGTGGGTCCTGGCGATGCCCAGGGCGTCGAGCGCCTTCACCACGTCGTCGGCGAGGATCTTCATGGTGTAGTCGCCGGCGACCGGGTCGCTGCCGCCATGACCGCGCATGTCCAGCCGCAGCACGCGGAAACCCGCCGCCAGCAGCGCCGGCATCTGCTCCGCCCACATGCCGCCGTCGGACGACAGCGAGTGGGTGATGGTGATGACGGGCGCGTCCGCGTCGCCCGTGAGGTCGTAGTAGATGCGGTGGTTGTCGATGTTGAGAATCATGGTTCCCTCCCGAGATCACATGGCGCTGATGCCGCCGTCGATCACGACCTCGGAGCCGGTCATGAACGCGGATTCGTCGGACGCGAGGAACACCAGCGCCCAGCCGACTTCCTCCGGCTTGCCCAGCCGGCCGATCGGCACCTGGCGGCCGAGCTTCTGCTGCATCAGCTCGTTGCCGAAGCGGTCGCGGTACTTGTCGAGGATCGGCGTGTCGATGAAGGTGGGGTGCACCGAGTTGCAGCGGATGTTGTAGCCGGACTTCGCGCAATGCAGCGCCACCGACTTGCTGAGCAGGCGCACGCCGGCCTTGGCCGAGTTGTAGGCCGCCATGTTGGCGCCGGCGATGATGCCCGAGATCGACGAGATGTTGATGATCGAGCCGCCCAGCTTGCCGGTGTGCCGCTTGATCTCCTTCACGCCGTGCTTGCAGCCCATGAAGACGCCGTCGAGGTCGATGGCGTGTACCTTGCGCCATTCCTCCAGCTCGATGTCCTCGATCGTCTTGCTGAGCCCGATGCCGGCCGAATTCAACAGCACGTGCAGCGCGCCGAACTTCGCCACCGTGGCGGCGATCGCCGCCTTCCACTGATCCTCGCTGGTGACGTCGAGCTTCACGAAATCGGCCGCCGCGCCGATCTTCGCCGCCACGGCGCGGCCACGCTCCTCGGCGATGTCGGCGATCATCACCCTGGCGCCCTCGCGCGCCATCAGCCCGGCGCCGCATTCGCCCAGGCCCGAGGCGCCGCCGGTGATCAGCGCGACCTTGCCGTCCAGACGTCCTGCCATGTCCGCTTCCCCCGTCTCACTTCATGCACTTCGCCACGACTTCCGCGGCGATCTTCTGCGCGAGCTGGTTGTCGCGCTCCATCTGCCGCCGCTCGCTCATCGGCTTCTGCGCAACGACCTCGAGCGCGCAGGCGCAGTAGCT
>CAYNOF010001005.1:0-2163 GCA_964398335.1 uncultured Rhizobiaceae bacterium | reverse complement strand
GATCGTCGAACAGCGCCGGGACGTGGTCGACGCTCTGCAGCAGGGCGCGGCCGGGCGGCACGAGGATGGCGCTGGTGTCCTCGCCGTCGCGCACGCCCAGCGGGATGTCGTAGCGCGCGGGGATGTCGAGATCGGCGAGCGCACGGCGCAGCGTCTCGGCGCCGATCTTGGCGCCGCAGCCGGCGCAGCGCATCAGCATGGGTGCCGCCATCGCCGCCATGCCTGACATGGTCTTCTCCGGCAGATCGCCCTGCGCGGCCATGCGTCCGCCGGGCCGCAGGCGCTGGTACATCGCCATCCAGCGCGTGTCGATGCGCCGCTTCCAGCGCCACACCCAATCGCCCTCGACGGAAAGGTTGCCGCGCGAGGCCACGGCGTGCCTGTCGCCGGTCGTGATCAGGCTGAGGAAGCGCCGCTGCGGCGCGTATGGCTTCAGCGTCTGGTCCTCGGGCGCCAGCAGGTTGTGCGCCAGGAACGGCCCCTCGCGCACGGCGAAGACGCCGGCCTTGGCCAGCGGCGAGGCGTCGAAGGCGGCGACGTCGCCGGTGGCGAAGACGTTGGCGTGCGATACCGACTGCAGGGTGTCGTTGACGCGAATGAAACCGGATTTGTCGAGCGCCAGGCCGGTGTCGGCGAGCCACGATGCCGGCGCGGCCTGCGTGACCCACACCGTCAGCGCGCTCTCGATCGTCTCGCCGCCGTCGAGCCTGACGGCGCCGGCGGTGACTTCGCTGACCGCCTTGCCCAGCACGACCGTGACGTCGCGTTGCGTCAGCGTGCGCATGAAGGCGCGGCGTACCGCGGATGGATGGGTCGGCATGATCTCCTTGTCGGCGGAGACCAGGGTGAATCGCGGTTGCGCGCCGCCCTCGCGCGCCAGTGCCGCCTGCATCGACAGGCAGAGCTCGACGCCGCCGGCGCCGGCGCCTACCACGACGATGCTGGCGGGACGCTTCGCGCTGTCGCGAAGCGTCGCCCAGCGCGCGAGGAACGTCGGCACGGGCTTGACCGGCAGCGCGTAACGATCGGCGCCCGCTATGCCCCATGTCGCGGGCGTCGAGCCGATATCGAGCGCGACGCGATCGAAGGCGACCGGCGGACGGTCGGCGCAGATCACGCGCTGCGCCGACAGATCGAGCCCGATGGCGGCATCGTGATAGAGCCGTGCGCCCGCGGCGCGACACAGCGGTCGCAGATCGATATGCGCGTCTGCGAAACGATAGTGACCGGCGATGAGTCCCGGCAGCATGCCCGAGTACGGCGTGTCGAGCTCGCGCGCGATCACGGTCAGGCGCACTTCGGCCGGCCGCTTCATCGCCGCGCGACGCAGCACCTCGACATGGGCGTGCCCGCCGCCCACCAGGACGACATCGCGGCGCACAATTTTCGCTTCAACCATGAATCACGCCGATCCTTCACCGAGTCGTGATGCCGCGTGGATTGCTCCGAACGCGGCGCGGCGCACAGTTGTAAGTGCCAATTCTCCGTCAGGCCCACGTGATTTTTTTTCGTGGCCCTTGGAACTATGCAGTGGAATGCACATTGAAAAGTATTGTGGGTTGTATGGAGCGTTCATTTCTAATGCATGGAGGCGCTGATGAAAGGGACTCAGACGCTTCAAAGCAATGATTTCACGGGACTTCTTGGCTCGCCGTCAGGGAACGGCAATGGCTTGATTCAAGCGGAGGAATCCGACACTGGCGAGGAAGAATTACCGTCTGGCACGCGCCGTCTCAAGGGTTGGCTGGGGATGGCGCTGCAATCATCGGAAATCGGTCTGTGGGACTGGGACATCGCCACGGGCCGGTTCGAAATATCGGAGCACTGGACACAATCGATGGGCTTCGTCGGGCTGCGCGCCGCGCCGCGCACGCTCGACGGCTGGCTCGAGCTTGTCCATCCCGAGGATGGGCCGGCCTGCGCGCGTTTCGTGGCGGCGTTCACGCTTGAGCATGTGAGCGGTGAACAGGTCGAGTTCCGCCTGCAGCGTCCCGACGGCATCTGCGGCTGGTATGCCTGCCGCGGACAATTGCTGGGCGAGGGACATGCGATCGGCGTGCTGCTCGATGTCACCGCCAAGCGCGAGACGCTGACACGGATGCTTCAAGTCGAGCGCATGGAGACGATCGGCCAGCTCACGGGTGGCCTGGCGCACGACTTCAA
>CAYNOF010001004.1:0-5280 GCA_964398335.1 uncultured Rhizobiaceae bacterium | reverse complement strand
CGGCGAAGATGCGGTCCTGCTTGCCGAACTGGATCAGCTCGTAGGCGTTGCCGATGCAGTGCGCCGAGGTCGAGCAGGCCGAGCTGATCGAGTAGCTGGGGCCGCGCACGCCGTAGGCGGTACCGAGATTGGCCGAGACGGTGCTCGACATCGCCTTGGGCACGACGAACGGGCCGATGCGCTTGGGGCCCTTCTCGCGCGCGGTGTCGGCGGCCTCGACGATCGCCTTGGTGCTGGGACCGCCGGAGCCGGCGATCAGCGCCGTGCGCTCGGACTTGACTGTCGCCTCGTCGAGGCCGGCATCGGCGATGGCTTCCTTCATCGCCAGCCAGGCGAAGGCCGCGCCATCGCCCATGAATCGGCGCAGGCGGCGATCGACCAGCTTCTCGACGTCGAGCTTGAGCGTGCCGGCGACCTGGCTGCGGAAGCCGCGTTCCTTGTACTCGGGCATGAACTCGATGCCGGAGCGGCCGGCCTTCAGGCTCTCGGTCACCTCGGCGGCGTTGTTGCCGATGCTCGAGACGATGCCCAGTCCGGTGACGACGACGCGGCGCATGTCAGGCCGCTGCCTCGGGCTGGAACAGCCCGACTTTCATGTCGTTGGCTTCGAACGCCAGCTGGCCATCCGCCTCGAGGATGCCGTCGGCGACGCCCAGCACGAGCTTGCGCAGAAACACGCGCTTCATGTTGACGCGATAGGTCACGCGCTTGATCGCGGGGGTCACCATGCCGCTGAACTTCACCTCGCCGACACCCAGCGCGCGGCCCCTGCCGGGCGCCTTCAGCCAGCCAAGGAAGAAACCGACCATCTGCCACATCGCATCGAGGCCGAGGCAGCCGGGCATGACAGGGTCGCCCTCGAAGTGGACCGGGAAGAACCAGAGGTCGGGCTTCACGTCGAGCTCGGCGACGATCTCGCCCTTGCCGTATTTGCCGCCCTTGTCGTCGATGTGGACGATGCGGTCGAACATCAGCATCGGCGGCAGCGGCAGCTGCGCGTTGCCCGGGCCGAAGAGCAGGCCCTTGGCGCACCTGATCAGATCGTCGTAGCCGTAGCTGTTCTTGGTAACGATCGCGTCCACGTCGATCTCACGCTTGTCTTTGGGAATCGCAGCCCGGGGCCGATGGTGCGACCCCCCGTGGCTTCTAACAAATAGGACCGCACTGGCAAATGGCAATCGCCGAAAGCTCAAAGACTTAAGGCCGGGTTCTGCGGCCGGCCGGCATCGCGCGACGACAAATCGCCGTGGGTCCACTAGGCATCGGGGCCGCGCGGTGGCATATGACGGGGTGATGACCATGTCGCCCCAGAACGCCGTTCCGGCCCGTCTGCGCAGCGCGGGGCTCAGGCCCACGCGGCAGCGGCTGGCTCTGGCGACCCTGCTGTTCGGCGACGGCCGCGACCGCCACGTCACGGCCGAGCAGCTGCATGCCGAGGCGCGGCGCGACGGCGCCAAGGTCTCGCTGGCGACGGTCTACAACACGCTCAACCAGTTCACCGCCGCCGGCCTGCTGCGCGAGGTCTCGGCCGGACCGGGGCGCATCTACTTCGACACCAATGTCTCGGCCCATCACCATTTCCTGATCGAGGACGAGAGCGTGCTGGTCGACATCCCGGCCGAGCAGGTGGTGCTGGCCAAGCTGCCTGCGGCGCCCGAGGGGCTGCACATCGAGCGGGTCGACGTGGTGGTGCGCGTCCGCAAGTAAGCCCAGGTATTTGCGGCTGCAACTCATTCGCAGTTTAGAAAGATTCTAAAATCCGTTGACCACCCGTCTGCTGGTTCCTATACCGGCCGGGACAGCGCCCTGTCGGCGCAAGCACGAGGGAGAGGACGATGGCAAAGCTTGGCGGTTCGAAGACCGAAGGCAACCTGAAGGCGGCGTTCGCCGGCGAGAGCCAGGCCAACCGGCGCTACCTGTACTTCGCCCAGAAGGCCGACGTTGAGGGCTACAACGACGTCGCCGCCGTGTTCCGCTCGACCGCGGAAGGCGAGACCGGCCACGCCCACGGCCACCTGGAGTTCCTCGAGGCGGTCGGCGATCCGGCCACCGGCCTGCCGATCGGCGAGACCAACAGCAACCTCAAGGCCGCGATCGCCGGCGAGACGCACGAGTACACCGACATGTACCCGGGCATGGCGCGCACTGCGCGCGAAGAGGGCTTCGGCGAGATCGCCGACTGGTTCGAGACCTTGGCGAAGGCCGAGAAGAGCCACGCCGGCCGCTTCCAGAAAGCGCTCGACACTCTGTCGTAACCACTGCAGGAGAGGATGGGAGCCGATCCGGCTCCCATCTCGTTTGGGCGCCGGCAGCAGCCGGCGCTTGGCGTTGCGTACGGAGGATCGATGCGCGAGGGCAGCCTCGAGGCGCCGACCCGGCACCCGCTCGGTTGGCAGGACGCCGATTTCTGGGATGAGGCCAAGCTCCACAAGGAGATGGAGCGGGTCTTCGACATCTGTCACGGCTGCCGCCGCTGCTTCAACCTCTGCGATTCCTTCCCGCGCCTGTTCGACCTGGTCGACAACAGCCCGAGCGGCGAGCTCGATGGCGTGAAGCCCGAGGATTTCGGCCGCGTCGTCGAAGCCTGCACGCTGTGCGACCTGTGCTTCATGACCAAGTGCCCCTACGTGCCGCCGCACGAATGGGCCCTGGACTTCCCGCATTTGATGCTGCGCCACCGCGCGGTCGAGGCGAAGAAGCATGGCGGCGCCAGCTTCATGGAGCGCCAGCTCGCCGAGACCGACCGCAACGGCAAGCTCGGCAACATTGTCTCCGGCGTTGCCAACTGGGTGACTGACGAGAACAACACCGGCATGCGCCGCGTGCTGGAGAACGTCGCCGGCATCCATCACGGCGCGCGGCTGCCGCGCTATGCCGACGAGACGATGCTCAACCGCGCGCGGCGCGAAAGCGTGGAGATCAACCGCGAGGCGCCGGCCTTCGGCAAGCGCAAGGCGGTGCTCTACGCCACCTGCTTCGTGAACTTCAACAACACCGATATCGGCCAGGCCTCGCGTGCCGTCCTGGCCAAGCTGGGCGTCGAGACCGAGGTCGTGCATCCGGCCTGCTGCGGCATGCCCAAGCTCGAGCTGGGCGATCTCGAGGCGGTGGCCGCGGCCTCGCGCAAGGTCTCCGCCGAGCTGCTGAGCTGGGTCGACAAGGGCTACGACGTCATCGCGCTCACGCCCTCGTGCGCGCTGATGCTGAAATTCGAATGGCCGCTGATCGTGCCCGGCGACGCCAACGTCCAGCGCCTGTCGCAGGCGACCTTCGACATCAGCGAGTACGTCGTCGACATCGCCAAGAAGGAAGGCCTCGCGCCCGGGCTGGAGACGCTCGAGGGCGGCGTCACGGTGCATCTGGCCTGTCACGCGCGGGCGCAGAACATGGGCGCCAAGGCGGCGGAGATGCTGCGCCTGGTGCCCAAGACCCGCGTCGCGGTGATCGAGCGCTGCTCGGGCCATGGCGGCATCTGGGGCGCGCGCACCGAGAACTTCGAGGTCGCGGTCAAGGTCGGCCGCCCCGCCGCGCAGCAGGCGCTGCGCAACAACACGCCCTTCGTGGCTTCGGAGTGCCCGCTGGCGGCGGATCACCTGATGCAGGTGATGGAACTGACCGCCGAGGACGCGCCGCCCAAGCCGTCCAGGGCGCATCATCCGATCGAGCTGTTCGCCAAGGCGTACGGTCTCGTCGATTGAGGCCCGCCATGCGCAAGATCACCGAAGCCGACATCCTGCCGCTGCCCGAGTACGTGAAGGTGCGCGCCCAGCGCCGCACGGCGATGACGGCGCTGAAGAAGAACCGGCGCCTGGAGGTCGGGCCCTTCGCGACCTTCTACTTCGAGAGCTTCGACACCATGCTGCACCAGGTGCAGGAGATGCTCTACATCGAGAAGGGCGGCGCGGCGCAGGTGCCCGACGAGCTCGCCGCCTACAACCCGCTGATCCCCGACGGCCATGAGCTCACCGCCACGGTGATGCTGGAGATCGACGATCCGGTGCGCCGCGCCCGCGTGCTCACCGCCCTGGGCGGCATCGAGCACGCCATGTTCATCCGCTTCGCCGGCGAGACGGTGAAGGGCGTGGCCGAGGACGACCAGGAGCGCACCCGTGCCGACGGCAAGACCTCGTCGGTGCACTTTGCGCATTTCCCCTTCACCGCGGAACAGATCGCCAAGTTCCGTGCGCCGGGCACTGAGGTGGTGGTCGGCTTCAGCCACGAGAACTACGGCCACATGGCCGTGATGCCGGAAGCCGTGCGCGCGGCGCTGGCGCGGGATTTCGACTGAGGGCAAGGTCCCGGTCGGGAGGCACCGACATGGGCAGCACGGTTTTCGAGTCGATCCTGTTTCGCGACCTGTTCGGCACCGCGGCGATGCGCGCGGTGTTCGACGATCGCGCGCTGATCGGGCGCTACGTCGAGGTCGAGGTGGCGTTGGCCAAGGCCGAGGCGCGCGCCGGTGTGATCCCGGCCGACGCGGCCGAGGCGATCGCCCGCACCGCCGATGCCGCGAAGCTCGACTTCGAGCGGCTCGAGCGCGAGACGCAGAATGTCGGCTACCCGATCCTGCCCGTCGTGGCGCAGCTGTCGAAGATGTGCGGCGAGGCCGGGCGCTACGTGCATTGGGGCGCCACGACGCAGGACATCATGGACACGGCGACGGCGCTGCAGCTGCGCGCCGCGCTCGACATCGTGGCCTCGGAGGTCGACGCGCTGCGCACCGTCATGGCCGACCTCGCGCGCAGGCATCGTGACACGCCGATGGCCGGCCGCACCCATCTGCAGCAGGCGCTTCCGGTGACGTTCGGCTACAAGGCCGCGATCTGGCTTGCGATGTTCGACCGCCATGCCGAACGGCTGGCGCAGTTGAAGCCGCGCGTGCTGGTCGGCCAATTTGCCGGCGCGGCCGGCACGCTCGCCTCGCTCGGGACGAAGGGCTTCGAGGTGCAGCAGGCGCTCTGCGAGGAGCTGAAGCTCGCAGTCCCGGTCTCGACCTGGCATGTGGCGCGCGACGGGTTCGCGGAAGCCGTCAATTTCCTGGCGCTGGTCACCGGCTCCCTCGGCAAGATCGCGCTCGACATCATGATCATGGCGTCGACCGAATTCGCGGAAGTCTATGAACCCTTCGTCAAGGGCCGCGGTGCGTCGTCGACCATGCCGCAGAAACGCAACCCGATCTCGTCGGTATTGATGCTCGCGGCGTCGAAGGCGGTGCGCCAGCACGCCGGATTGATGCTCGATGCGATGGTGCAGGATTTCGAGCGCGCCACCGGGCCGTGG
>CAYNOF010001003.1:0-1914 GCA_964398335.1 uncultured Rhizobiaceae bacterium | reverse complement strand
CGGTGCTGCCGTCCGGACCCAGCTCCTTCCACCAGTCGAGGAAGCGCGGTTGCCACGCCTCCAGCGCCCGCTGCAGGCGGCGGTCGCTCGACAGATCGACGTTGTTGGGGATGCGTTCGCTGTAGTTGATGGACATGGTCGTCCTCCTAGACACGACGGCGGTCGTAGACCGGCTTGCGGCC
Organism: uncultured Rhizobiaceae bacterium; assembly: GCA_964398335.1. Lineage (GTDB taxonomy): Bacteria > Pseudomonadota > Alphaproteobacteria > Reyranellales > Reyranellaceae > JAFAZJ01. Next base: position 1,732 of record CAYNOF010001003.1, on the reverse strand, counting down.
CGACCCGTAGAGCTTGAGCGCGCCGTCTGCACCGACGGCGTTGGGGCGCTGGAAGATCCAGTTCTGCCACGCCGTGAGGCGCGCGAAGATCTTGGTCTCCATGGTCTCCGGTCCGGCGAAGCGCAGATTGGCTTCCATGCCGGTGAGCCCGTCGGGCGAGAAGCTGGCACGCTCCTCGACGGCGAGGCGCACCTCGTCCTCCCAGTCGATGTCGTCGGGCGTGAAGGTCACCAGCCCCAACGACTCGGCGGTCGCGGCGTCGAGCGCCTTGCCGATCTCGGCCTTCAGCGCGTCGACACGCGAAGGCTCGGCGAGGAAACGGCTCGCCAGACGGCTGAGATCGTTGCTCATCGGCAGCGGGCCGAAGTTCATCCCGCTCAGCCGCAGCGTGGCCTCGGGCAGGTTGCTGCCTTCGAGCTTGCCGATCAGCATGTAGGAACGGTCGGCGGCGAGCACGAGTTCCAGCAGCGTGCCGGCGAAGCACGAGCCCTGTTCGACCAGCGCGATCAGGCTGCGCGAGGAGACGTCGACGCGCTTGAGCGTGCGCTTGAGGAAGAGCGTGATCTCGCGTGCCAGCCAGTGCGACTGGTTGGCGAGCAGCAGATCGTCATAGGCGGCAACCAGCTCGGGATCGCCGCTGCTGTGGAACACCCAAGTGCCGATGTCGCCCTCGTTGAGCCGTAGATGCAGGATCGCGTCGTCGAGGTCACGCGCGAAGGCGAGCGGCCAGAACGTGGTACCCTGTGCCTCGATGCCGGCGGCGTCCCTGGGTGGCACGGCTTCGGGGCCTTTGATGTGGAAGTGCGCGGCGCGCAGGTCGCGGTCGATCTCGACCGTGAGATGCGGGTAGGCGACGCGATCGCCCTCGATCGTGCGCGACACCGGCGTCAACGCGATGCCTTTGGCGTTCTTCGGCCGATCCGACTTCGCGGCGATGGCGCGGGCGCGGGCCATCGTGGCTTCGTCGAGCTTGGAGCGCGGCACGATCTCGTCGACCAGGCGCCACTCGACGGCGCGCTTGCCGCGCATGCCCTCGCTGACGGTGCAGAAGAAATCCGCGTGGTCGCGCCTGACCTTGCGCTTGTCGACCAGGCGCGTGAGACCGCCGGTGCCCGGCAGCACCGCGAGCAGCGGCAGCTCGGGCAGCGATACCGCGGAGCTGCCGTCGTCGGCGAGGATGATGCTCTCGCAGGCCAGCGCCAGCTCGTAGCCGCCGCCCGCCGCCGTGCCGTTGACCGAGCAGAGATAGGTCTGGCCCGAGAAGGCCGACGCATCCTCGATGCCGTTGCGCGTCTCGTTGGTGAACTTGCAGAAGTTCACCTTGTGGTCATGACTCGACACGCCGAGCATGTTGATGTTGGCGCCGGAGCAGAACACGCGGTCCTTGGCCGAGGTAATGACGACGGCGCCGACCTCCGGATGCTCGAAGCGCAGGCGCTGCACGGCGTCGGCCAACTCGATGTCGACGCCCAGGTCGTAGGAGTTCAGCTTCAGCCGGTAGCCCGGCTTGAGCGTCGCATCCTCGGCGATGTCCATGGCAAGGATCGCCACGTCGCCGTCGAGCTTGAGCTTCCAGTGCCGATAACGCTCCGGCGCCGTGCGGAAGTCGACAAAGGGCTCGGACGCGGCGTCCATGGTGCCTCGCTCGTGCTATTTCGTAATTCGGTACTAAAATGCGTATTTACAGTCTGCGCCCCCTCGGCCACGCTGTCAACGCGTGAAACGGGGGTGC
>CAYNOF010001002.1:0-2513 GCA_964398335.1 uncultured Rhizobiaceae bacterium | reverse complement strand
GCCACGGCACGGCACGGCGCGTCTTGAGGTCCATGCAGACCGTCACCAGCTTGCCGGCCAGGATGGCGCGGCCATCCTCGAGCCGCTGGAAGCGATGACGGAAGACGATCTTGCGCTCGCCCAGCTCCTCGATGCGGCTTCGCGCCACCACCACGTCGCCGCCGTTGAGCTCGCCCAGGAAGTCGAGCTCGGCATGCACCGCCGCCATGCTGACGCCGTTGCGCGCCGCCTCGCGCGCACCCATGCCCAGTTGCGCGACCAACGCGAACGCCGCGTCGGCCAGCCAGCCCATGTAGGAGCGCACGTTGACGTGGCCGAGGTGATCGCACTCCCAAGCCTGCACCATGAACCGCAAGGTCTCGGCTTCCATGACGTTCCTCCACGGTCGTGAAGCTACGCTCGGTGCGGCGATAGGGAAAATTGATTGTTTCTCTGTTTCCCATAGTCATACTCAATGCCGATGAACCTCGTTTTCGTGCGCTACTTCCTGGCCGTCGTCGAGACCGGTGCCTTCACCACCGCAGCCGCACGCGTGCACGTCACCCAGCCGACGCTGTCGGCGGGCATCGCGCGTCTGGAGGAATTGCTGGGAACGCGCCTGTTCGAACGCCAGGGCCGCGTGCGGCTGACCGAAGGCGGCGAGCGTTTCCTGCCGCGCGCCCGTTCGATGCTGGCGGAATGGGCGGCGGCCGAGAGCGATGCGCGCCGCCCGCCGCAGCGCCTGGCGGCGCGTCTGGGCGTCTCACCGTCGCTGCCCGCGCAGCCCGTCGCGGCCTGGTTGGCGTCCTGCGAGGCCGACGGGTTCGATATCGAAGCGGTGCAGGCGGCGCCGGAGATCCTGCGCGAAAGGCTGCGTCGCGGGCGACTCGATGCGGCACTGTTGCCGGTGGCGACCGGCGACGTCCGCACCACGGCGCTGTTCCGCGATCCATTCCGGATCGCGCTGAGCGAGGCTCACGCGCTCGCCGCCAGGCGACGCTGCACCATCGCCGACCTCGCACAGGAGCCCTTCGTGATCCGCCCGCATTGTCCCGAGCACGAGACCGCACGACGGACCTTCGCAGCCAAGGGCGCACGCCCGCGCGTGGCGCTGCGCACGACCGATGACAATGCGGCCCTGGCGGCAGTGGTTGCCGGGGTCGGCGCCTGCTTCGTGCCGGCCTCGCTGGCGCGATCGGGCGTTGCGCTGGTGGCGCTGAAGGAGTTGCCGGTCGAGCGGCGCATCGGTCTCGTCTGGTCGGAGCGGCTCGACGCGGCGCGGGCGGAACGGCTGAGGCGGCTGGCCCAACAGGTCAACTGGCCTGGGACGGGGGCATGAGGAGAGCCGGCGATCAGAGCAGGAATACCGCTGCCAGGCCGAGGAAAGCGAGGAAGCCGACGACATCGGTGACGGTCGTGAGGAACACGGTCGAGGATACCGCCGGATCGACGCCGACACGCTGCAGGCCGAGCGGGATCAGGGTGCCGGCGAGCGCGGCACAGACCAGGTTGATGACCATGGCCGCACCGATGACCAGCCCGATGCGAAGATCGTGGAACCACAGCCAGGCGGAGAGGCCGACGAGGACGGCGAAGACGAGCCCGTTGGCGCCGCCGACGAAGACTTCCTTGATGATGAAGCGCAAGACGTTGGCGATGGTGAGCTCGCCCATCGCCAGGGCGCGCACGGCGACGGTCACGGTCTGCGTGCCGGCATTGCCGCCCATCGAGGCGACGATCGGCATCAGCACCGCCAGCGCCACGATCTTCTGCAACTCGTCCTCGAACTGGCCGATCACCGCCGAAGCGAGAAAGGCCGTGCCGAGATTGACCAGCAGCCACCAGAAGCGCTGGCGTGCCGTGCGCACCACGGGCGCATGCACGTCACCCTCGGTGACGCCGCCCAGCTTCAGGATGTCGTCCTCGGCCTCCTCGTCGATGACGTCGAGCACGTCGTCGACCATGATCACGCCCAGCAACCGGTTGGACTGATCGACCACCGGACACGACACCAGGTTCTGGTCGCGGAAGATGTGCGCCACCTCCTCCTGCTCGGTGGTCACCGGGATCGACGGGATGTCGGGATCCATGATCGCGGTGATCGCCACCGGCCGCTTGGTGCGCAGCATGCGGCCCAGGGCCACCGAGCCCATCAGCCGGCGCTGCTCGTCGACCACGAAGAGGTCGTAGACGTCGTCCGGCAGATCGGATGCCTCGCGGCAGAAATCGATCACCTGCCCGACGGTCCAGGTTCCGGGCACCGCCACCAGCTCGTGCTGCATGAGGCGGCCGGCAGTGTATTCCGGATAGGCCAGCGTCTCCTCGATCGCCGCGCGCTCCTTGGCCGGCAGCGCGGCGAGCACCTCGAGGCGTTCCTGGTCGGGCAGATCCTCGAGGATGTCGGCCGCGTCGTCGGTGTCGAGCTCGCGCGCCGCCTCGGCGATATCCTTGGGCTCGAGCGCTTCGAGCACCTCGTCGCGCACGTCCTCGTCGAGCTCGACCAGGGTCTCGGGATCGAGATCGCGCTTGAGGAT
>CAYNOF010001001.1:0-1810 GCA_964398335.1 uncultured Rhizobiaceae bacterium | reverse complement strand
GGTGTCCGGCAGGCTCAGGTCCGTGGAATCGGGCGCGTAGGTCTCGTTCTCCAGCCCGATGCGATACCCGGCGAGCGCCTGGAACGGCGCTGGATCGATCAGCAGCCGCATCTGCGCCTGGCCGGTCAGGCCGGCGGCCGGGGCGCCGTAGAGGAAGTCGGCGGCAACGTCGACCTCGAAGGAGGTCGCCGATTTCAGCACCGTGTTGCGGGTCGAGATCTGCACCTTGAGCTTCTGCGGGATGAAGTCCTCGACGCTGAACTCGACGCGGCTGACCGGGTCGGCCTTGGGATCGAGATAGGCCGCGACCGACCACTTGCCGCGCCGCGCGCTGCGCGTGAGCTCGACCGGGAAGTGCAGCCCGCCGGCGCCCTGCGCCTGCAGCGCCTGGCGGCGGAACTCCACGCCGTCGGGGCGGCGCACGATCATGGTCACCGGCACGCCTTCGACGGCATTGCCGGCGCTGTCGCGCATCAGGGCCATGACGTTGACCGTCTCGCCCGGGCGATAGATGCCGCGGTCGGTGTAGATGTAGCCGTCGACCGGACCCGGCGTGGCGCGGCCCTCGACGCCGCGATCGGAGAAGTCGAAGGCGGCCTTGGTCAGGTCGAGGTGGTTGAAGTCGGAGTGCGGCTTGTCGAAGGCCATCAGCGAGATCGGCTCGATGGCGCCTGACCCGGCCAGCAGGCCGCCGGGGAACACGACCTTGCCGGACGCGTCGGTGGTCATGCGCGCCAGCTCGTCGTTGTTGCGCGCGATCAGCGACAGCTCGATGCCAGCCAGCGGCATGGCGGTGTGCAGCGAGCGCACGAAGACCGTCAGCCCGTCGCGGGCGTTGAAGCTGGTGATGCCGATGTCGGAGTCGAACAGCCACTGGGCGGCGAAGCGCTGCTCGTAGCGCTGCTCGTTGTCGTCGGACAGGATCTGCTCGAGCGAGCCGTCGGCGGCGTTCCAGGCGACCACGACATAGGCGCCCGGCTTGTAGTCCTTGACCATCTCGCGGATCGGAATCGCCGTGGTCACCGCCGTGTTCTGGACGTTGCGCACCTCCATGCTGCCGGTCCACACCAGCGCGCCCTGCGAGTCGCGGAAGGTGCTGAGGTTCCACGGCGTCATCACCTTGCGGTCGCTGACGTCCTCGTCGTCCGAGGAATCGGAGAAGGCGCTCTTGCTCAGGCGCGGCAGCAGGCGTTCGCCGACGCGGTAGAGCGCGAGGTTGACCTTGGAGATGTTGATCGTGGTGACCGGCAGGCCGGCGCTCGACTGGCGCGGCAGGATGTAGCCCTTGCCGGCGAAGGACACCACCGGCGGGCGCTCGCCGAAGGCGACGTCGACCTTGTCCTCGGCGAGGATCTTGACGCCGTTGGCGGCCGGCAGGCCGGCCTTGACGGTGACGGTGTAGTCGATGCCGTAGGACAGGCCGCCCAGGCACAGGCTCTCGCGCGTGACCGTGACAGCGGCCTTGGTCTCGGGCTCGATGGCGATGAAGTCGGCGTATTTCACCCGGCCGGTGTCGTCGAGCATCTGGCTGAACTGCAGGCACACCTCGGGCGCGCCGCGATCGGCGCTGATCGTCGTGCGGACGACGGCGAAGGGGCGCGGTACCGGCGTCGGGGCGGGCTTGGGCGCCGCCTGTTGCTGCGGTGCGGGAGCGGGGGCGGGCGATGGTGCGGGCTGCGGCGCCGGAGCGGGCGGGGTGGCGGCCGGCGGTGCCGCCGGCTTGGGCGATGCCTGCTGCTGCGGCGGTTGGGCCGGTGCGGGCGCGGGTGCCGGTGGAGTCGCGGGCGCCGCGACCGGCGGCGGTGCCGGG
>CAYNOF010001000.1:0-18563 GCA_964398335.1 uncultured Rhizobiaceae bacterium | reverse complement strand
TCCTCCCCTCTGCCCTCCGTCACCGTCATTTAGCCCAGCCACATGATGCCGCCCCGGTTCACTATGGGCCCGGGGACGGTTCCGTTTTGCCGTCGATCCTGCTAGGCATGGCCCTTGCTCGGGCCCACCCAGTTCCATGCTCGCATTTGTCTTGAGACGACTTGCCCAATCCGTCGCGGTTCTGCTGACGGTGGGCGTGGTCGCGTTCTTCATGTTCCGCTACGTCGGCGACCCGATCAACGCCATGGTCGGCCAGGACACCTCGATGCAGGAGCGCGAGGAGCTGCGCCAGAAGCTCGGCCTGAACGATCCGGCGCCGGTGCAATTCCTGCGCTTCATCGGCAATGCCGTGCAGGGCAAGTTCGGCCTGAGCTACCGCACCTCCGAGCCGGTCGGGCGCATGATCCTCGAGCGCATGCCGGCCACCCTCGAGCTGTCGTTCTGCGCGGCGCTGTTCTCGCTGCTCGTCGGCGTGCCGATGGGGGTCTATACCGGCCTCTATCCCCGGCACTGGTCGAGCAAGCTGCTGCAGGCGGTGTCGCTGATCGGCGTGTCGCTGCCGACCTTCCTGGTCGGCATCCTGCTGATCCTGGTCTTCGCGGTGTTCCTGCGCCTGCTGCCGTCCTTCGGGCGCGGCGAGACCGTCGACATCGGCTGGTGGAGCACCAACTTCCTCACCACCAAGGGCCTGCTGGCGCTGATCATGCCGTCGATCACGCTGGGCCTGTTCCAGCTCACCCTGATCATGCGGCTGGTGCGCTCGGAGATGCTCGAGGTGATGCGCACCGACTTCATCAAGTTCGCCCGCGCGCGCGGGCTGACCAATCGGGCGATCAATTTCGGCCATGCGCTGAAGAACACGCTGGTGCCTGTCATCACCATCGCCGGCCTGCAGCTCGGTGCCCTGATCGCCTTCGCGGTCGTCACCGAGACCGTCTTCGCCTGGCCGGGCATGGGCCAGCTCTTCATCCAGTCGGTGCAGTTCGCCGATATCCCGGTCATGGCGGCCTACCTGATGCTGATCGCGCTGTTGTTCGTGGTCATCAACATCGTCGTCGACCTGCTCTACTTCCTGGTCGATCCGCGCCTGCGCAGCCAGGGCGGCGCGGCGCGCGTGTCGGGGCACTGACATGGACTGGTACCGCCGCGCCCTCGACAGCGATATCTGGTGGAGCTTCAAGTCCTCGACCACGACGGTGGTCGCCGCGGCCCTGACCCTGTTCATCTTCGCCATGGCCTTCCTCGCGCCCGTGCTGGCGCCGCACACGCCGTTCGATCCGGCGACCTTGTCGCTGTCCGACGGCCTGCGCCCGCCGGTGCTGTTCTCGGCCGACGGCGACTGGAGCTTTCCGCTCGGCACCGACGACCAGGGCCGCGACGTGCTGTCGGCGATCATGTACGGCACGCGCCTGTCGCTGGAGGTCGGCTTCGCCGCGGTGATCGCCGCCATGCTGATCGGCATCACCCTGGGCCTGATCAGCGGCTATGTCGGCGGCGCGATCGACGCGGTGATCATGCGCATCGCCGACGTGCAGCTGACCTTCCCGGCCATCCTCGTGGCGCTGCTGATCGACGGCATGGTGCGCGGCATCATCTCGGTCAAGCGCCACGACGAGATCGCGATCTACGTCGTGGTCGGCGCCATCGGCCTGTCCTTCTGGGTGCAGTATGCGCGCACCGTGCGCAGCTCGGTCATGGTCGAGAAGAACAAGGAGTACGTGCAGGCCGCACGCGTGATCGGCCTGTCGCCGATGCTGATCATGGTGCGCCACGTGCTGCCCAACGTGACCGGTCCGGTGATGGTGATCGCCACCATCAATCTCGGCCTGGCGATCATCACCGAGGCCACGCTGTCCTTCCTCGGCGTCGGCCTGCCCTCGACCGAGCCGTCGCTGGGCACCCTGATCCGGCTGGGCAACGACATGCTGCAATCGGGCGACTGGTGGGTCAGCGTCTTCCCCGGCATCACGCTCGCCGTGCTGGTGCTGGCCGTGAACCTCTTGGGCGACTGGTTGCGCGACGCCCTCAATCCCAAGCTGCGATGAGGCCCGAGCGCATGATCCCGGGATCCAACCAGACGCCGCTGCTCGAAGTCCGCAACCTGCGCGTCGAGTTCCCGACGCGGCGCGGCACCCTGGTGGCGGTCGACGACGTCTCGTTCTCGATCGCGCCCGGCGAGGTGCTGGGCGTGGTGGGCGAGTCCGGCGCCGGCAAGTCGCTGACCGGCGCGGCGATCATCGGCCTGCTCGAGCCGCCCGGCCGCATCGCCGGCGGCGAGGTGCTGCTCGAGGGCGAGCGCATCGACAACCTGCCCTACGAGCGCATGCGCCGGATCCGCGGCGCGCGCATCGGCGCGATCTTCCAGGACCCGCTGACCAGCCTCAATCCGCTCTATTCGATCGGCCGCCAGCTGGTCGAGACCATCCAGACCCATCTGCCGCTGTCGGCGGCCGAGGCGCGCAAGCGGGCCATCGACCTGCTGAAGGAAGTCGGCATCCCCGGCGCCGAGACGCGCATCGATCACTATCCGCACCAGTTCTCCGGCGGCATGCGCCAGCGCGTGGTGATCGCGCTGGCGCTGTGCGCCAATCCGCGCCTGATCGTCGCCGACGAGCCGACCACCGCGCTCGACGTGTCGATCCAGGCGCAGATCATCGCGCTCCTGAAGCGGCTGTGCCGCGAGCACGGCACGGCGGTGATGCTGGTGACGCACGACATGGGCGTGATCGCCGAGACCGCCGATCGAGTCGCGGTGATGTATGCCGGCCGCCTCGCCGAGATCGGCCCGGTGCGCGACGTGGTGAAGAACGCCAGCCATCCCTACACGCGCGGCCTGATGGGTTCGATCCCCAGCCTCGGCGTGCGCAGCGAGCGGCTGACGCAGATCGATGGCGCCATGCCGCGCCTGACCGCGATCCCCAAGGGCTGCGCCTTCAATCCGCGCTGCCCGGAAGCCGGCCAACGCTGCACCATCGAGCGGCCCGACCTGATGCCGGCCGGCGTCACGCGTGCGGCATGCTGGCTCTACGCGCCCGGCGGCGTCGGCCCGGCGCTGACGAGGGAGGCGGCGAATGCCTGACGGCGGCGTCGCGGTTACTCGTCCGCCTTCATCCGGCGGCAAGCCGCTGGTGCGGCTCTCGGGGCTGAAGCGCTATTTCGACGTCTCGCCGCCCTGGCTGGCGCGCGTCCTGGAGCGCAAGCCGCGCGCCATCGTGCAGGCGGTGGCCGGCATCGACATCGAGATCAGGAAGGGCGAGACCTTCTCGCTGGTGGGCGAGTCGGGTTGCGGCAAGTCGACGGTGGCGCGCCTGGTCGTCGGCCTCTATCCGCCGACCGAGGGCTCGATCGAGTTCGACGGCAACGACATGGCGAAGAAGCGCAGCGCCGCCGAGACGGCGGCGATCCGCCGGCGCATGCAGATGATCTTCCAGGACCCGTTCGCCAGCCTCAATCCGCGCTGGCGCGTGTTCGACATCATCGCCGAGCCGATCCGCGCCTTCAAACTGGCGTCGTCCTCGAAGGAGATCCGCCAGCGCGTCGACGACCTGCTGCGCCAGGTGAGGCTGACGCCGGCCGACGGCGCGAAATACCCGCACGAATTCTCCGGCGGCCAGCGCCAGCGCATCTCGATCGCGCGCGCGCTCGCCAGCCAGCCGGAGTTCCTGGTGTGCGACGAGCCGACCTCGGCGCTCGACGTCTCGGTGCAGGCGCAGATCCTCAACCTGATGATGGAGCTGCAGCGCGAGCACGGGCTGACCTATCTGTTCATCAGCCACAACCTCGCGGTCGTCTATCACATCAGCACGCGGGTGGGCGTGATGTATCTCGGCCGCCTGGTCGAGGTCGCCGACACCGACACGCTGTTCAAGCGGCCCAAGCATCCCTACACGCGCATGCTGCTGGACACGATCCCCGATCTCGACATGACCGGCCGGCAGCGCACGCCGGTGGCGGGCGAGGTGCCCAGCCCGATCAACCCGCCCCCGGGTTGCGCCTTCCACCCGCGCTGTCCCTTCGCCAACGAGCGCTGCAAGCGCGAGCGGCCGGCCTCGATCGCCATCGAGGGCGGCCTGGTGGCCTGCCACGCCATCGAGGAAGGCCGGCTGAAGATCGAGGAGCGCAGCTACGGCGTGCGTGCCTGATTCATCACCTCGGCGCGCGCCGCGTGATAGAACTCGTAGCCTGTGATGCGCCGCGCCGCTTCGCCCATGATCTTCGGGCGGTAGTCCGCGGCGCCCTGATCGGCGATCAGCCGTAGCCCGCGCGCCGCCAGGTAGTCCGCGACCGTTTCGGGCCGCAGGCCGAAGGTCCACGGCTCGCCCGATCGCCGGAGCGTGCGCACGAGGCGCTCGACGCCTGTGAAGTGCGCGCTGCCATCCAGCACGCCGGCGTGGATATAGGTGAAGATGAACTGGCTCGTGGGCGCGAGACCGCCGACCCATCGCATGACCGCGTCGACGGCGTCCGCCTGCAGATAGTTCGTCACGCCATCCCACACCACGATCGTGCGGCGAGTCGGATCGAAACCCGAATCAGCGAGCCGCTCGGCGAGGCTCTGGCGATCGAAATCCACCTGCACGAAGCGCACGCGTCGCAGGTCGGCGTGCCAGCTTGCGAGTCGCTGCTGCTTGGCCGCCGACGTGCTGGGGTGGTCGACCTCGTAGACGATGGTGCGCGCCAGCGCCTGCAGCCGCCATGCCCTTGTGTCGAGGCCGGCGCCGAGCATCACCACCTGATCGGTCTCGTCGCGGACGGCGTCGGTCAGCCAATCGTCGATCAGGCGGGTCCGCGCCACGACCGAGCTGCGCATTCCCGGCCAGCGCCGATCGACGAAGGCGGTCAGCCCGCGGCGCACGAAAGGCAGGCTCGAAGCCCGCCGCAGCAACTTCAGATCAGGCGGCAGCAGCCGGTCGGAATAGGGATCGTGCAGAAGCCGCAGCGACGGCGGCCTTGCGCTCTCCAGGGCCCGAAACGCTGCGTTGTATTCGGCCGTGCGGCTCGCGTGGCCCTGGCGCATGGCATCCTCCCGGTGATGCAACTCGATACAATACTGTATCGAATTGCATTCATGCTATAGCCGTCGCGCCATGTCAAGAGTCCGCACCCGCCCGACCCGGGCCGATACGCGCCAGCGCCTGTTCGAGGCCGCCGCCACCGTGTTCGAGGCGCGCGGCATCGGCGCCGCCAGCATCGATGCCATCGCCGAGGCGGCCGGGCTGACGCGCGGCGCCTTCTATTCGAACTTCGCCAACAAGGATGAGCTGATCGTCACCATGCTCGCCGATCACGTCGAGCAATCGGTGCGGTTCCATCGCGAGATCCTGGCCCGTCATCCCGAGCCGGCCGACTTCGTCAAGGCGCTGCGCGGCGCGGAGCGCAGCCGGCAGGATCCGCTGGGGCGCGCGCCGCTGCTGCACATCGAGCTGATCCTCTACGTCGCGCGGCTGGGCAAGCGCCGCTCGGAGCTGCGCCAGCGCCAGCAGGCGCGGCGGGACCTGATCGCCGAGATCATCGAGCGCTTCAATCGGACGGGTGCGACAACCATCGACCCGAAATGGGCGAGCGGCATGCTGCTGGCGCTGGAGGACGGCTTTCGCCTGCACCGGCTGATCGATCCGCAGGGCGTGCCTGCCGACAGCTTCTTCCAGGCGGTCGCCGAGTTGCAGCGGTTAGGCCAACGCTGAGCACCCATGCTCCGTTGCACCGCCGCATGCGTTTTCACCGGCTTGACGCTGTGAATTGCGACCCCATTTCCATCACAGCCCGACGTTCGAAGCCGTCGGCAGCACGTTGACGGTGTCGGCCGCGACGGCAGCCTTTTCCGCCCTGTCACGTTGCCGTCGGCACCAGAAGGCAGGAGACGACCATGAGCTACAAGACAATCGTCGTTCACGTCGACGATCATCTGGAATCGGCGCCGCGCCTGCGGCTCGCTCTCGAACTGGCGAAGGCCTGCAAGGCGCGGGTGATCGGGCTGGCGGTGATGCCGCGGCCGCAGATGCCGGCCGGCATCGAGGGCATGGCGGCGACCGCCGACGTGCTGGCCATCCAGGAGAACGCCAACAAGGAGCGGCTCGTGGTCGCCCGGCAGCTTTTCGAGCAGACCGTGCAGGGCAGCGGCGTCGAGGTCGAGTACCACGGCGTCGTCGCCGACGCGGCCGGAGCGATGAACCACGAGCTGCGCTACGCCGATATCGGCGTGGTCGGCCAGCGCGATCCCGAGCAGACCATCGGCGACATGTACGCGACCTTGCCGGAATCGGTGGCGATGGAATCGCGCCGGCCGGTGATGGTGGTGCCGCATATCGGCTACAGCCGGCCGGTCGGCCGCCGTGTGCTGCTGGCCTGGAACGACAGCCCCGAGGCGATGCGGGCGGCGACCGAGGCGATGCCGCTCCTGCAGGCGGCGCAGAAGGTCACGCTGCTGGTGATCGACGGCCACAAGCGCGACGTCGACGACGACGATGCCAACGGCCACGACGATCCGCCGGGCCGACGTGCCGCCGGCTGGCTGGCGCGCCACGGCGTCAACGTCGAGCTGATCAACGACGTGTCGGAGGGCAGCGACGTCGGCAGCATCATCCTGTCGCGCGTATCGGACCTCGATATCGACCTGGTGGTGATGGGCATCTACGGCCACTCCAGGCTGCGCGAAACCTTCTTCGGCGGCGCCAGCAAGACCATGCTGGGCCACATGACGGTGCCCACGCTGATCGCACACTAGACGGGCCACTGGACGGGGCAGGGCAGCCGGCGCGATAGTCCTTCCGGCCCAACGGCCGGGAGGACAAACGCATGGCCTGCGCGCTGACCGAGGCGCAGATCCGCGCCTATGAGGAAGACGGGCTGGTGATCGCCCGCGGCCTCTTCGATGCGAGGGAAGTCGAGCTGCTGCGCGGCGCGATGGAGCACGATCCGTCGGTGCGCGACCACATGCTCGACCGCCTCGACGGCGAGGGCCGCTCGACCCGCATCTCGCTGTGGAACCGCGCCGGCGACAGCGTCTACGGCCTCGCCGCGCGCTGCGATCGCATGGTCGACACGGTGACCCGGCTGCTGGGCGGCGAGGTCTATCACTACCAGTCCAAGCTCACCGCCAAGGAGCCGCGTGTCGGCGGCGCCTGGGAATGGCACCAGGATTACGGCTACTGGTACCACAATGGCTGCCTGCGGCCCGACCTGCTGTCCTGCATGATCGCGCTCGACCGCTCGGACCGCGGCAACGGCTGCCTGCAGATCGTGCGTGGCTCGCACAAGCTCGGCCGCATCGACCACACGCCGCTGACCCAGGGCCAGAACGAGGTCGATCCGAAGCGCATGGAGCACATCCTCGCGCGCTACCCGATCGAATACTGCGAGCTCGACCCGGGCGACGTGCTGATCTTCCACAGCAACGCCATCCACCGCAGCGACGCCAACCGCTCGGCCAACCGGCGCTGGACCCTGCTGGTCTGCTACAACCGCGTCGACAACGACACCGTCACCCGGGACGACGACCGCTACTACGTGCCGCTCGAGCGCGTCGACGACGACGCCATCCGCCGCGCCGGCCTGAAATTCGCCGACGGCTCGGGGCAGGAGCACTTCGCGTCCAAGCCCTTCGTGCCCAAGGTCACGATCGACGCGTGATGGCCCAGCCGCTCCACATCCTGCTCGACACGCCGCTGCCGGGCATCAGCCGCATCACGCTGAACCGGCCGGAGAAGCGCAACGCGCTCAACAACCGGCTGCGCGCCGAGATCTTCGCCGCGCTCGAGGCACATGACCGCGACGATCAGGTGAAGGTCACCATCATCCGCGCCGCCGGCCCGGCCTTCTGCGCCGGCTACGACCTGTCGGCCAACAACCGCGTCGAGCAGCCCTATCACACATCAGGCGGCCACGGTCAGTGGTCGCGCCACGTGGTCGACGGCTGGTTCCGTGTCTGGGACCTCGCCAAGCCGGTGATCGCGCAGGTGCACGGCTATTGCCTGGCCGGCGGCACCGAGCTCGCGACGTCGTGCGATCTCGTCTACGTCGCCGAGGACGCGCAGATCGGCTATCCGCCGGTGCGCCTGATGAGCCCGCCGGACATGCAGTTCCATCCCTGGCTGATGGGCATGCGCCAGGCGATGGAGTCGATGCTGACCGGTGATTCGCTCAGCGGCACCGAGGCCGTCGCCAAGGGCTGGGCCAACCGCGCCTTCGCCGCCGCCGACCTCGACGCCGAGGTGCTGAAGATCGCCGAGCGGGTGGCCAAGATCCCCTCGGACATCCAGCAGATCAACAAGCGCTCGGTGCACCGCGCCATGGAGATCATGGGCCTGCGCGCCGCCGTGCGCTCGGGTACCGAGATGCAGGCGCTGGCCTTCCACACCGAGTCGAGCAAGGCCTATATGAGCCGGTTCCGCCGTGATGGTGAGAGCGTGTCGAAGCTGCTCAGCGAACGCGACTCGGCTTTCGGCGACTACCGCGAGCGCAAGAAATAGGCACTTGTCATTCCTTGCTGCGCTCGGATTGACAGGTGAGTTCGTTTGATCGCTCGGCGCTTCAGCCATCGAGCGCTTGCAGCACCGTGCGGTATTCCTCGCAGAACGTCTCGACCGCGGCGCAGAAGCCGTCGTAGTGCTGGGGCTCGAGCACGACCGAGAGGCTGCTGAAGCCACGCCGCGCGATGTAGTAGCCGCGGCCCAGCATCGAGAGCTGGAACAGCGCGCGCACCTCGATCGGCGTCTTGGCCGCGTCGGCGGGGCGGCGCAGCCTGGTGCGCTGGAAGTGCACCACGTTGATCGAGCCCATGCCGGTGCACAGCAGCGGCACGCCGGCCTTCTCGCCGATCGCGTTGAGCCGGGCGCGGAATGTGTCGCCCTGGGCGCTGAGCTCGATCGACTTCTCCGGCGTGTAGATCTTCGTCAGGCCGGCGACGCCTGCCGCCATCGTCAGCACGTTGTTGTTGAACGTGCCGGCATGCGGCCAGGCATCGGCCTGGCGCGGGTCGTAGCGGCGCATGATGTCGGAACGGCCGCCGAAGGCGCCGAACGACATGCCGCCGCCGATGTACTTGCCGAAGGTCGTCATGTCGGGGGTGATGCCGTGCTTGAGCTGCAGGCCGCCCGGCGACAGGCGCGAGGTCATCACCTCGTCGAAGATCAGCACGATGCCGTGCGCCGTGGCTTCCTCGCGCAGCATCTTCAGATAGTCGACATCGGCCGGGATGCCGGAGTTGCCGATCATCGGCTCGACGATGATGGCGGCGAGCTCGCCGGCATTCTGCTTGAGCAGTGCGCGCGTGCCTTCGATGTCGTTGTAGGGCGCCAGCACGAAGGGGTAGGGCGCGTTGATCGGCGCCGGCGCGCCGCCGCCGAAATAGAGCACGCCGCCGTGATAGCCGCCGGAGATGCCCAGCACCTTCTGCCGCCCGGTGAAGGCGCGCGCGGTGCCCAGCGCCATGATGTTGCCCTCGGTGCCGGAGTTGGTGAAGCGCACCAGGTCGACCGAGGGGAAGCGCTCGCAGACCAGCCGCGACAGCTCGGCCTCGTTGACGTTGGGGCCGCCGAACGACACGCCCTTGTCGAGCGTCTCGTGCAGCACCTTCATGATCACCGGGTGCGAGTGGCCGTACAGGCCGGCGGTGTACTCGCCGAGGAAGTCGATATAGCGGTTGCCGTCGATGTCGATCAGCGCCGGCCCCTCGCCGCGGTCGATCACCGAGGGGAAGGGGCCGTAGAACAGCACCGTGCGCGTGTTGCCGCCGGGCATCGACTTGCCGGCGCGCTCGGCCTGCGCCTGGCTTTTGGGCCGGGCGGCGACGTACTCGCGTTCGACCTCGGCCAGCGCCGACGCCAGATCGATATTGACGCGACTCGCGCCGTCCATGGTTTGCTCTCCAGCCTTACTTGGGAATCGCGCCGTCCTTGGCATTGGCGCGTGCCAGCGCCGGCCGTGCCGCCAGGCGCGCGAGATAGTCGTCGACGACTTTGCCCTCGGGCATCATGGTGCGCATCCACATGCCGGTGCTGCCGATCAGCACGTCGGCGCCCGAGAAGCGCTCGCCCAGCAGGTACGGCCCGGCGTTCAGCGCCGCCAGGATGCGGGCATCGACCTCGGCGCGGCCGCGGAAGGTCCGGCGCAGCATGTCGTTGTCCATCAGCCCGCCGAACTGCATGTGCATCACGGTCTCGATGACCCCGGCATTGTAGGCAAGCCAGGTCACGTAAGGTCCGCGCAGCTCATCGCCGACGACCGGGCCGATGCCTTTGGCCGGGAACTTGTCGGTGAGATAGAGGCAGATCGCCGCCGACTCGGTCACCAGCGCACCGTCATCGACGAGCGCCGGCGCCTTCTTGTCGGGATGCGGATTGGCCGGATCGGCCCCGCCCGAGCCGTCCATGCGCGAGATGTTGACGATCTTCAGCTCGTACGGCGCCTCGAGCTCCTCCAGCAGCCAGACGATGCGGGAGGAGCGCGACTGCGGCGCGTGGTAGAGCGTCAGCATCCTCAGGCGGCGAGCTTGCTGAGATACTGCTGGACGAAGTCGCACTTCACCTCGGCGATATAGGCGTCGGTGAGCCGCTTGGTGATCGGACCGGGCACCTTGCCGTCGGCGACCTTCTCGCCGTTGAAGGTGCGCACCGGCAGGATGCACAGCGACGTCGAGGTCAGGAACATCTCCTCGGCGTTGGCGGCGTCGAACATGTCGATGTCGGCCTGCTCGCAGCGGATGCCGAGCTTCCTGGCCATGTCCATGGTCATCTGCCTGGAGACGCCGGGCAGCACGTAGCGCTCGCTGGGGGTGAGCAGCACGCCGTCGCGCACGATGAAGATGTTGCTGCCCAGGCCCTCGGCGAGATTGCCGTGCTCGTCGAGCAGGATCGCCCAGGCGTCGGGGTTCATCGCCTTCACCGGCTTCTCGGCGACGATCATGTTCAGGTAGTTGTGCGTTTTCGCACGCGGGCTGAGCATGGTCGGCGAGGTGCGGCGCATCGCCGTGGTCATCACGTCGGCGCCGTCGCGGAAGTACTTCGCCCGCTTGGCCAGCGGCAGCGGCAGGACCTCGACCACGACATTGGGGCCGGTGTGGTCCCAGCCCTCGTCGCCGATGGCGTCGACGCCGCGGCTCACCCGCTGGCCGATCCACCAGTCGCCGTCCTTCTCGCGCAGATGCTCGTTGCGCTGCACGGCCTCCTCGCTGATCGACACCATCTCCTTGGCCGAGATGCCGGGATCGATCTGCAGGTAGCGCAGCGAGCGGTAGAAGCGGTCGATGTGCTCCTTGATGCGGAAAATGCGGCCGTCGAAGGTGCGCGTCATGTCGAAGGCGCCGTCGCCGTATTTCCAGCTGCGGTCGCGGAACGGGATCACCACCTGCCCCTCGGGCATCCACTGGCCATTGAACCAGGCAACACGGGAATTCGACAGCGCGGTCATGCGGTCCTCACATCGGGGCTTCGCGATGCAGGCTAGCGGAAAGCGTGCCGCCTCGCCATGCTGCGGGCGCAGATCGGAGGAGCGCCATGAACCTGCCCAAGCGCGTGCGACTGGTCGAGGTCGGACCCCGCGACGGCCTTCAGAACGAGGCCAGGCCGGTGCCGGTCGACGTCAAGGTCGAGCTGATCGACCGCCTGACCGCCGCTGGCCACACCACGGTCGAGGCCGGCAGCTTCGTGTCGCCCAAATGGGTGCCGCAGATGGCCAGCACCGACGAGGTGATGGCCAGGATCAAGCGCAAGCCGGGCGTGTCCTACCCCGTGCTGGTGCCCAACAAGCTGGGCATGAACGGCGCCATCGAGGCCAAATGCGAGGAGGTCGCGGTGTTCACCGCCGCCTCCGAGGCGTTCTGCAAGGCCAACACCAACTGCACCATCGATGAGAGCTTCGAGCGCTTCGCCCCGGTGATCGAGGCGGCCCAGCGCCACAACATCCGGGTGCGCGGCTATGTCTCGGTCGTCGCCGGCTGCCCCTATTCGGGCGACGTCGATCCCAAACTCGTCGCCGATGTCTCGGAGCGGCTGTTCAAGATGGGCTGCTACGAGGTGTCGCTGGGCGATTCCATCGGCGTCGGCACGCCGGCGAAATGCGTCGCGATGATCGAGGCCGTGGCCGAGCGCATCCCGCGCGAGAAGATCGCGGCGCATTTCCACGACACCTACGGCCAGTCGCTGGCCAACATCCTCGCCGTGATGGAACGCGGCATCACCGTGTTCGACACCGCCGTCGGCGGGCTGGGTGGCTGCCCCTACGCCAAGGGCGCCTCGGGCAATGTCGGCACCGAGGACGTGCTCTATTTGCTGAACGGGCTGGGCATCGAGCATGGTGTCGACCTCGATGCTATTGCTTCCACTGGTCGCTTCATCTGTGAAGCGCTGGGGCGTCAGCCGGCGTCGAAAGTGGCGCAGGCCCTGAAAGCAAAGCTGGCGGCGTAGGTTTCTCCTCGTGAGGCCCGGAGGAGGGGCTCTGCACTGGTTTTCTATCGTCGACCGCTCTGATGTCAGACCCGGCCTCACCCGGAGGAGCGCCCGCAGGGGGCGTCTCGAAGGGTGGGCAATCCGCGGGGTGTTCGTTGCCCATGCTTCGAGACGGAAGCTGCGCGGCCTCCTCGGCATGAGGTCGCGGCGACGGATACCGCCGCCTCGCACGCTTGCCGACGCGCTGCATCTGGTCCCAGTCGACGATCGCGACGTATTCGACGCCGTCGACTTCATAGATGCGCACCAGGCCCTGTGCCGCCAGCTCGTCGAGCATCGCGCGCATTCTATCGTTGTCTATGGTGTCGCCGGGAAACACCTGCATGCGGATGGTGCGCGGCCTGAGCGGCTGCACGCCGCCATCGTCGGCGAAATTCCACAGGCCGATGAACAACAGGCGTGTCATCGGCTGGCAGTCGATGACCGCCTCCGTGGTCCAGAAGTCGGGTGAGATCGTGCGGTTGCGGGCCATGATGCGGACTCCGGTTCGAAAGACTGTCACCGGTGTACCGCCAGACTCCGCAGGCTCCTATTTCCGCCCCTACGGTGGTCAGATTCGCTGGGTTTAGCGCGGCGTGCAGCGAAGTGCTTGCGCCCCTACGGCTGTCACTGCCGGCTGACGATCCTGACCTGCGCCGAGGCGCTGCGGCCTTCGGAATCGATCACTGTGATCTGCGTCACGCCAGGGCCATTGGGCCGCCATGTCTGGTCCTTGGCGAAGCGGTCGATCGGCAGCGGCTTGCCGTCGATCAGCCAGCGCAGCTGGCCCGAGCCGCCATCGGCCTGCAGCGGCACGATGGCGTCGTCGGCGCCGAGGTCGATCACGGCGGCCGACGGCGGGTAGAGGATGCGCGGTGGCTTGATCGCCGGCGCGAAGATCGTCCCCGTCGTGAGCCGTGTCGGCGCCGCGGTCGCGGCCGTCATGCGGGCGGCCTGGCTGCGGAAGTGGCGCAGCATCGGCGGCAGGTCGGCGTTGCGCGCCACCAGCAGGGTATCGGGCGGCGGCTTCGGCCGTGTCGCCAGCTCGCCCGGCAGGTGGTCGAACATCTTCAGCAGGATGGGCAGCGCGGTCTCGCGGCCGAAATGGCCGGGGCGCGGCGTGCCGTCGGCGAGGCCGACCCAGACCACCACCGTATAGGCGCCGCTGTAACCGGCGGCCCAGGCATCGCGGAAGCCGTAGGACGTGCCGGTCTTGAAGGCGATCTGCCGGCTGCCGGTGCGGCGGCCGTCATAGGAGCGCGGCAGCGAGGCCCAGCCATCGGGCATCGGCGCATTGGCCAGCGCGTCGGTCACCTGCCACGCCGCCGATGCGCCGATCAGGCGCATGCCTGATACGTCGCGCTGATCCGTCGTCAGGCGCGGCTTCACCACGACGCCGTCATTGGCGAGGCCGGCATAGAGCGTCGCCAGCTCCAGTGGCGAGATCGCCACGCCGCCCAGCCCGATCGCCAGCGAGCCGCCGAGATCGCCGGTCCGGGGCAGAGCGGGCGACACGCCGGCCTGGCGCAGCATCGCCAGGAAGCGCTGCGCGCCGATGCGCTCGAGCATCTGCACCGCCGGCACATTCAGCGATTGCTGCAGCGCGTAGCGCACGCTCACCGTGCCCTGAAACGCGCGGTCGAAATTGCGCGGCATCCATTCGCCGAAGCGGATCGGCACGTCGTCGATCAGCGTATCGGGATGCGCCACGCGATCGTCGAAGGCGATGCCGTAGATCAGCGGCTTCAAGGTCGAGCCGGGCGAGCGCCGCGCGCGCACCAGGTCGACCTGGCCCTGGCGGCCGAAGAAGGCGCCGCCATGCCAGGCGGCAATGCTGCGGCGCTTGTTGTCGATGATGACGATGGCGATGTCGGCGCCGTCGTTCAGGCGCGCACGCTCGTCGGCGGCCAACCGTGTGGCGGCGTCCTGGATCTCGCGGCGCAGGGTGGTGGTGACGATGCTGCCCGATGGCGTGTGCGCGACGAGATACTGCGCCACGTGCGGCGCCACGAACGGCATCGCCAGCCGGTGGTCGGGCGCTGCGGCCTGCGTCGCCTGGCTCGCGACCGATGCGGGGATCACGCCGCGCTCCAGCGCGCGCGCCAGCACCACGTCGCGCGCGGCGCGGGCCAGCGCCGGGCGGCGATCGGGTCGGCGGCGCTCGGGCGATTGCGGCAAGGCCACCAGCAGCGCGGCCTCGGCGGCCGTCAGGCGCTTGGGCTCCTTGCCGAAATAGGACAGCGAGGCGGCGCGCACGCCCTCGATGTTGCCGCCGAACGGAGCCAGGGTGAGATAGATCGAGAGGATCTCGGCCTTGGAGTAGCGCCACTCGAGCTGCAGGGCGCGCGCGGTCTGGCGCAGCTTGGCGGCGAGCGTGCGGCGCGGGCCGCGATCCTGCTCGAGCAGGCGGGCGGCCTGCATCGAGAGCGTCGAGGCGCCGGATACGATGCGGCGATGGCTGATCCATTGCTCGGCGGCGCGCAGCACGGCGACGGGATCGACGCCGGTGTGGCTGTCGAAGCGCTTGTCCTCGTAGGACTTCAGCAGGGCGAGATAGAGCGGGTCGACGTCGTCGACCGTCGCCTTCAGCCGCCACTTGCCGTCAGCGGTGGTGAAGGCGCGCAGCAGGCGGCCGTCGGCATCGCGGATCTCGATCGAACGGGCCTCGTAGCGCGAGAGATCGGGCGGGAAGATGCGATCGAGCGCAAGCAGGGTCGCGACGACGGCGAGGGCGCCGAGGCTCAGCGCGATCGCCGTGCGTCGGATGAAGCGCCTGAATTTACCCTCCCCCCCGGGGCGCGCTTGCGTGCCCGGAAGCGCACAAGCGCGCCCCTGGGGAGAAGGTAGGGTATGTGCTCGGTCGCGCACGATCCCTACCGGCTGAGGATCGTCACGCGCTGCGCGCTGGTGCGGGCGAAGACTTCGGGGTTGTACATGTCCTCGACCTGGCTGGCCGGCAGCACATAGCTGCCCGGGGTTACCGCGCGCACGACATAGGCCAGGCGCATCAGGCGGCCGCGCTTGGTCGACTCGTCGTACCACCACGGGCGCCAGTACTGTGGCCAGTCGCGCGAGCCGAACTCGAAGGCGGCGAAGAAGCGATCGTCGCGCGCCTCGGTCGAGGACGGCTTGCCGAGCTTCGCCATCCAGCGGTACTCGTCGGTCAGCACGCTCTCGATCTCGAAGCCGGCGGGCAGCAGATCGAGCAGCGCCATCTCATGATAGACCTGCGTCGTCGAGGTGATGTCGATCATCACCACGATGCGGTCGTTCTGACGCACACGCGAGAGGTCGGCCATGCTGCCGTCGAGCGTGCGGAACTCGCGCTCGATGATCACGCCCTGGCTGTCGGCCGGCAGCGGCTGCGCCGGCACGCCACGCGCCGAGACCATCGCCCAGGCATGGCCCGAGGCGACATTCTTGATCGTGAAGCCGCGGGCCAGGCCGGCGGCATCGACGTTGTAGGCGACGGTGCCGACGCCCGGCTTGACCTCCTTGCCGTCGACGATCAGGTCGAGCGGGCTGGCGCCCTGCAGCTCGGCGGCGCTGGCCAGCAGCATCCAGGCCTTCTCCTGCGTTGTCGTGTAGCGCACGTCGACGCGGGTCTGCGTCGCGAGCTGCGTCGACAGGCGCTGTGCCTGCGCACGCTGGCCGATCTCCGGCGCCAGCGCGACCAGCGCGGCCACGTCGCGCAGCGGCGTGCCGTAGTAGTCGTAGTCCGGCCGCTTGCCGAGATTGTCGAGCGCGAGCTTGAACGCCGCCTCGGCACGACCGCGCTCGCCGACCAGCGACAGCGCGGCGGCGAGATGGGCGTGCGAGAGCGCGCCGGTCATCTTGTCCGTCGACGTGTCCTGGAAGTAGCGCACGCGGCCGGCGTCGGAGAGCCCGGCGCGGCCCAGCAGGTACCAGGCATAGGCCTGGGCGTTGGGCGCCATCTGCGGCGCGTAGCGCTGCAGCCACTGCAGCGAGCGCCGCAGCTGGGCCTCGGGCACGACGTAGCTCTTGTCGCGCGCGCGCAGCAGGAAGTCGACGGCATAGACCTGCAGCCACTGGTCGGCCGGCCCGCTGTAGACGCTCCACATGCCGAAGCCGCCGTCGAACATCTGCCGGTCGAGGATGCTGTAGACCGCCTCCTGGATGCGGCGCGGGATCGCCTTGTCTTCCTTGATGCCGCCCAGCCAGGCGACGTCGTTGAAGTACAGTAGCGGCAGCGCGCGGCTGGTGGTCTGCTCGAGGCAGCCATAGGGGTAGCGGTCGAGCGACTGCAGCAGGGCCGCGACGTCGAAGGTGCGGGTGCTCGACAGCGCCACCGATGCCGAGGTGGTGCCCGGCAGGAAGCCGCTCAGCAGCTCGCGATCGATGCGCAGCTCGCTGCCCGAGGCGATCTGCTCCATCGACTGGCGGGTCACCGGTGCCTGCGGCGCGCGGGTCTCGATGTCCCAGGTGCGGGTCACCGAGAAATTGCCCGGGCCGGTGATCGCCATGGTGACCGAGCCGAGACCGACCTGGTCGCCGGCGACCGGCACCACGAACTGCTCGCGGCGGCCGGCAGCGAGCGTCACGACGCGCGTGTCGTCGCCGGTGAGGATCACCGAGCCCGTGGTCGAGACCTTGACCGTGTAGTCGCCGGCCTGGCCCTCGACATTGTGCAGCGAGATCGTCGCCTGGCTGCGATCGCCGGGGGCGAGGAAGCGCGGCAGCACGAGGTCGCTGGTCAGCGCGTCGCGCACGAACATGCGGCCCTCGGCCGAGCCGACGCGGGTCTTGTCGTAGGCGACGGCCATCAGGCGCAACTGGCCGCTGAAGTCGGGCACGTCGAACTTGATCTGCGCCGTGCCGTCGGCGCCGAGCTTGACGATGCCCGAGAACAGCGAGACCACCTTGATCGGCACGACCTCGAGGCCGACGCCGCCGGCGGCGTCGCCGCCTTCGCGCAGACGGCCCACGGCATCGGCCTTGTCGTCGAGCAGCTTGCCGTAGTCGTCGCGCATGTAGATGCCCAGCATGCGCTTGCCGAAGTAGTAGTCGACCGGCTTGGGCGAGCGGAAGCGGGTGAGCTGCAGGATGCCTTCGTCGACCGCGGCGAGGGTGACGAACACCTCGCTGCCGCCGGTATTGGCGACCTTCACCGGCAAGGTCACCTCGGTGCGCGGCCGGATGCGCTCCGGCGCGTCGATCGAGACCTGCAGCGAGCGTGTCGCCGGGTCGATGCCCAGCCACGCCAGGCCGACGGCGCGCACCGGCGTGCGTTCGGCGCGGCTGAGCGGCCGGTAGGCGGTGACCAGCGCATAGGCGCCGGCGCCCCAATCGGCCTTGACGGGCACTTCGACGGTCGTGCCGGCGACGGCGACCTGGATCAGGCGCGACTCGACGATGCGGTCGTTGGCCACGACCAGCAGCGCCTCGCCGTCGAACGGCGCCTCGACGCGCAGCTTGGCGACGTCGCCGGGCGCATAGGTCGTCTTGTCGGCGCTGACGGCGGCGGTGTCGGGCGTGTCCTTCTTCGACACTTCGGCGCCCCAGCCGGCGTAGAAGCGATGCACCGTGCGGTTCTCGCCGTCGGTGAGGATCAGGCGGTAGCCGCCCCACATCACCGGCTGGCGGATCGTGGCGGCCTTGCCCTCCTCGATATCGAGCGTGCCCTGGGCGACGACGACGTCGGTGGCGTACTCGCGCCAACGCCAGTTGTTGTTGTCGTCGCGGTACCACTGGAAGCGGCGGTTCTCCTTCACCAGGCGCCATTCGAGGCCCTTGGTGGCGACGCGGACGCCGTCGGGGTTCAGCGTGATGATGTCGAACCCGGCCTCGCGGCCTTCCTCGGCGCTGGCGCCGGAGAACAGCGGCTTCACGCCGATGTAGAGGTTGCGCAGGCGTACCGGGATGGTGAGCTGATCGCCGGTGGCGCGGCCGCCGGGCTCGAGCACGGACACGCGCAGCTCGCCCACAAGCGGCGCCATCGGCACCTCCTTCAGGCTTACCGTGGTGCGCAGCGTCGCGCGGCCGCGCTCGTCCATCGCGGCGAGGTCGAGCTTCTCGAGATCGGGATTGATGCGCTCTTCGATATCGCCGAAGCGGAAGTCCGTCTCCTTGGGGAACGGGTTGGGATCGGCCTTCACCGTCATCTCGGCTTCGCCTTCGAGG